>NHJO01000008.1 GCA_002169695.1 bacterium TMED217 | reverse complement strand
TAATAAGTACCCTCGGCAGGAATCGAACCTGCATCTAATGCTTAGGAGGCACTTGTTCTATCCATTGAACTACGAGGGTATACAGGTTAATTCTCGTCGATAAAGCCGGTAAATATAATGTTATTATTATTTAATTAAAATAATATATCGGAATGTTATAAAAATTTAAATAGATACTTTATTTTATAGACTCAGACTTTAAATTTCTTGTCATAAGACTATCTACTTCTACTATTGGATTAGCATTTTCATATAAAACTCGGTAGACAGAATCACAAATAGGCATTTCAACATTTAACTTTGAACTTAAATTATAAATTGAATGCGCAGTTTCAACACCTTCTACAACCATATGACTTTGTGATAATATTTTAGATAGATTTTCTCCTTTGCCGATAAATTCACCTAACTTTCTATTTCTACTATGCATACTTGCACAAGTGACTATAAGATCACCTACACCTGTAAGACCGAAAAAAGTATCAGAATTGGCTCCAAGTTTCTTACCAAGCTTTGATATCTCGCTTATTCCTCGAGTAATAAGCGCAGATTTTGTATTATCTCCATAGCCAACACCATCACAAAAACCTGCAGCTATAGCAATTACATTTTTCGCTGACCCCCCAATTTCTGCACCGATAATATCACTATTAGTATATACTCTGAATTTATTAGTTGAAAACATAGCTTGAGCATTTTTAGCTAAAGAAATTTGAGTGGATGATGAAACAATAGCGGTTGGTTTATTATCGATTACCTCTTCAGCATGACTAGGTCCAGATAAAGTAACAATTTTAACTGAATCACCAATTACATCATTTATAACCTGACTCATTGTCATTAAGGTATGATTTTCAATGCCTTTAGCTATATTAATTATGTTTTTTGAACTATCAATATGAATTTGAAGCTTAGAGATAACTTCACGCACATGTTGAGATGGTACAGAAATAACAAAAGTATTAATACCAGCAGTAGCTTCCTCAATATCTGTAAAAAAACGAACTGATTCTACAAATTTAACATTAGGTAAAAGATAATGACTTCTTGATTTAGTCATTGACTCTATTATTTTAGGATTACGATGCCAAAAGTTTATTTTGACTCCTTTTTGAGATAGAATCGTACTAAGTGCCGCGCCCCATGACCCGCATCCTAAAAACGCTACACTATTTACCATAAAATGTTATTCAGAGTACATATCATTAATTATGGATTCCCAGTTCGCATTGATTTGTTTTCTTCTAATTTTCAGTGTTGGGGTTAATTCTCCATCATCGATAGATAAGTCTCTTGGCAAAATTGCAAATTTCTTAATTTGTTCAGGATTTGAGAAATTCATATTAAGCCTATCAATTTCATCAGAAATTTCATTATATAAATCTTTATTTTCAGTGTAATCAGATAGCGCTTTATCATTATTTATAATCATTTGTATTTGCTCTGCAGGATCTTTTGGGATATCATTTGGATCAATTCCAATCTTGTCCCTCAATATAACGCCCATGTCCAATGTAATTAAAGCAGAACAATATTTGCGCCCATCTCCAACCAAAAAACATTGAGATACAATAGGGATTGACTTCATTGTTTCTTCAATAACTAAAGGAGCGACATTTTTCCCACTTGAACTAACATAGATTTCTTTCTTTCTCCCGGTAATAAAAAGATATCCATCAGAGTCAATTTTTCCAACGTCACCAGTATGCAACCATCCATCGATAATAGTCTCACTTGTAGCTTTAGGATTATTATAATAACCCTTCATTACATTATCACCTTTTATCAATACTTCACCATCATCAGCTATTTTTAAATCAAAAAACGGCATACATTTACCAACCGAACCTATTTTATTGTTGCCATAAAAATTTATTGAAATACCAGCTGTGTTTTCTGTCATACCATATCCCTCGAAAAGAGGGATACCAATAAATTGAAACAATTTAAGAATATCTGGATTGATTGGAGCTGCACCAGAAATAGAGAAACGATTATTACTAAAACCAGCAGCTTCTTTGAGTTTATTTTTAAATATGGTTGACAACCCAGGAATTTTAAGTCCGATTTTCAAAATAAGTTTTGAATCAATAGCCGCTTTAAGATTGGAATATATTTTTTCATAAATTCTTGGGACACTTATAAATAAATGTGGCTGAATTTCCTTGGCATAATCAACGGTATTTAAAGGACTATCAACAATCGACATATGTAATGCCCTTCTTATCCAATAATGATTATCAACTAGCTGGCCAAAAACATGAGCTAGAGGCAACCAGGAGAGATACTTTTCTCCTTGGTTAAACTTTAAAACCTCAGATACTGAATCAAGCTCAATCTTAAAATTATTATGAGTTAACTCTACCCCTTTTGGATTGCCTGTAGTTCCAGAAGTATAAATTAATGAGCATGTATCTTCTTGTTGAATATTTTCCATTCGCTTAATGATTTCATTCTCATCTACAGATTCACCCATAGCAATAAACTCATTCCAAGAAATGATTTTATCATTTTTAACAGACTCAATATCAGAACCCATTACTACAATAGTCTTTACCTCATCTAAGTTACTGACAACAGATAATAATCTATGAATAGGCATTTTTTCTTTTTCATTATTATCATTTGGATTATTGCCAACAAAAATAATTTTTGAATTAGAATTACCTACCACCCATTCTACTTCTGGAGCTGAAGAGGTATGATAAACTGCAACAGACACACTATTGATCATTTGTAGTGCGCTATAGCAGCCAAACCATTCTTTCCTATTATAACTATAAATTGAACCTTTTTCCCCAGGCTTAAGACCAAATGCAACTAAAGATTTTGATATAGCCATCATAAAATCATAATATTCAGACCAGGTCATAATTTCCCAAATACCGTTTATTTTTACTGACAGGGCTGGTTCATTGGGATAGTTGTTTTTATTATTTAATAATATCTGGGGGGTATAATTCATATGAAAACTCCTTTACTATATAATAGGTCATGTATATTCAACTCTAAAAAAATAAACAGCTTAATTTAATCTTAAAAATTAATTATACCAATTAGCTAGCTATAAGCTTGACTAATGAATAATAATTAGAATAAGTTTCAGTAATGATTTTTGAATAGCCGGGGTGGCGGAATTGGTAGACGCGCCTGACTCAAAATCTGGTGGGTGTAAGCCCGTGGGGGTTCGAGTCCCTCCCTCGGTACTATTGTCTACAAAAATAAATTAAAATAATTTATATATTTCTCTTGACTCGCATCAAATAAACATATATCTTTTAATTATAAAGGTGCTGGTTTGGTACCTTTGGTATGTGGAAGGGGTAGACGTTCACTTTATTCCGAGGTAATTGTGAAGTCTGCCCCAATTTTTTTATACTTCACTATATAATTTATGTATATCTATTTATTTAACAACTTATGAGAATCAGATAATGTATTTTTTTAAATTAAATTAGACTAAATAATATATAACTTGGACTTTAATATTAATTTTGATTGAGAAAAGCATCCCATTGAATCTATTACTTTAAGTGGCTCGATAAATAAATACTTAAGAGTTGGTATATTTTTTAAATGCACTGTCTATATCTTGCCAATAGTGCCCTTTCCTTTTAAGCTTATTAATTAATTTTCTTCTCAAACTATAATCGATGAGAATCTTATTCACAGAATGTTTTTGTAAAATTTTAATAATCACATCTTCAATATCAAAATCAGAGTATATACTATTTAATATTTGCTCAATTAATTCCAGTGAATCTATAAAATTCTTTAGTTTATACTTTAAGGCTATTGGCCCAATATTATTTCTATTAATTTGATCTTTCGCAAAAGCTAACCCAAACTTATAATCATTTAGCCAATCTTTTTTTTCAAATTCATCCACAACGTCAGTTATAACTTTCAAAGAAAAACCTTTTTTATTTAATTTTTGGTACAGCTCTTTCTTACTTCTCATTCGATAACTTAAGAGTATTAATCCAGCCTCTCTAACACGAAAGTAATTTTCATTTACTACTATTTTCTCAAAATCAGAAGCGTCTAACTCACGTCCTTCAAATAAAGATTCAGACTGTATTATCTCTTTAGAGACCTCTATTGACTGACCATCCGAGGTAGTAACTATATATTTATTTTTTTTATTTCTTTGTGAAATAATAGATAGAATTCTATTATTCTTCGACACCATCAATGCCCATAAAAGACCTTACTTTGTGGATTATTTCTTTATAAATATCTTCATTTTCAATAAGGTATTTTTTTGAATTTTCTCTCCCTTGTCCAATTTTCATATCACCATAAGAAAACCAGGCACCGGTTTTTTCTATTATATCACCTTTTAAGGCAAGGTCTATAATATCTCCCTCCTTGGATATACCTTTCCCGTACATTATATCAAATTCTGTATTTTTAAATGGTGGCGCAACTTTATTTTTTACTACTTTAACTCTAGTGCGATTACCTACTATATCAGTGCTCTCTTTGAGACTACCAATCCTTCTTATATCCATTCTCACAGAAGAATAAAATTTTAATGCCCTTCCACCTGGGGTAGTCTCAGGGTTCCCAAACATCACACCGATTTTCTCTCTTATTTGATTCACAAATAACACTGTCGTATTTGATCTACTCACAGTACCAGTTAATTTTCGTAACGCTTGAGACATTAATCTTGCCTGTAAACCCATATGGGAGTCCCCCATCTCACCCTCTAATTCAGCCCTAGGAACTAATGCAGCTACCGAATCAATAACAATTACATCAAGAGCGCCACTTCTAACTAATGTTTCAGTGATTTCAAGTGACTGTTCACCTGAGTCAGGCTGAGAAACAAGTAATTCTTCTAAATTTACTCCTAGATTTTTTGCGTATTCAGGGTCCATTGCATGCTCAGCATCAATAAATGCAGCATAACCACCTGATTTTTGAGCTTCTGAAACTACATGGAGAGCTAATGTTGTTTTTCCAGATGACTCAGGTCCAAATACTTCAATTATTCTTCCTTTTGGTACACCTCCCACACCTAAAGCAACATCTAATGATAAACACCCGGTAGAAATTACATTATCACTAATACTAACATGATTATCACCCATACGCATTATAGAACCTTTCCCAAATTGACGATCAATCTGGGTGATTGCTAGGTCTAGAGCTTTTGCTTTTTTTGATTCTGTAGTCATAATAAATCCTTTTTTTAGATATCTGAAAGTGGAAAAGTTCCTAATAAATTATAAAAAACTCCTTCAGGTAGTAATTCACTACTAAAAAATTGCACATGATTTACGGGGAAATCAATACTGTCATATGAAGAATTCAAAAAAGATGTGATGTCAGGCGTAAATTTCTGAGGGTATTTAATTCTTGCAAGGGTAACATGAGGAGAAAAATGATTTTCCAATTTAGGGTATCCTTTCTTTATAAATAATTCTTCAGTATCACCAACCAATGACGATAATGAATCTAAATCGCCATCAACATCTAAATACAAAACTGATGGTTTAGTCTTATTAGGAAAACAACCAGTATTTGATATAGACAAATGAAATGTGCTACGCGATTTCACTAAAGTATTAATATCATCACAAATTCCTTCAATTTTATTTTCAGGCGTAAAACCCAAAAATTTAATAGTAAGATGGAGATTAATGTGTTTCACCCATCTGATTTCAGATTTGTCATTCTCCAAAGTAGAGATAAGCATTTGCTTAATGCTCTTCACACTATGTGGTGTAGGAATAGCAATAAAAGTTCTCAGAAGTCTATTTTTCATTTTTTATTAAATTTTTTAAAATTAAATACAATGCTGATTGGCTGGTAAGAAATTTATTAGATTGCCTATTAGAGTGAAAATTGAACTTCTCAACCTTTGAAATATTATGATCGCAATAAGCTACATATACCAAGCCAACAGGCTTATCTAATGAACCTCCACCTGGGCCAGAAATTCCGGTAACAGATAAACCGATATTTGAATCAAAAATAGTCCGAATATTAACTGCCATTTCTAATGCGACTTCTTTACTAACTGCTCCATGTTTTTTCAACGTATTACTATTTATATTAAGTTGAGTCAATTTAGATTTATTACTATATGATACGACGCCCCCTTGATAAATACTTGAACTACCAGGTACTTGTGTTATTCGGTGGCCTATTAGACCACCAGTGCATGATTCTGCAGTTGAAATAGTAATATTACTATTCAACATTTTTTTTACAACTAATTCCTCTAAAGATTCTTCTCCAATTGTATAAATATATTCGCTAACATTACTAATTATCATTTTTTCAAATAGTTTAATTGATTTTTTATTACTGCCATTAATTCTAATATCTACACCAAGCAAAGAAGGATAATATCCAATCTTAATCTCATCTAAATTATTATTATTATTAATTTTTTCAAATAATACTGATTCAGGAACTCCAGTAGTACGTATATTTATCGAATAATTTTGTTTTTTTGATTTTTTGGAAACCCAAGGAATGACAGTTTCTTTAATCATTAACTGCATCTCTGATGGTACGCCTGGCAATGCCATTAATGTTATATTATTTTTTTCGAATAATAACCCTCTTGCAGAACCTGTAGGGTTTGAAAAGACTTTACCATTGGAAGGAATAATTGCTTGTGACTTATTAGATTTTGGTATTTTATATCCTATACTTAAAAATTTATTTTGTAGATATTCCCAATAATCATTATCAAAATGTGAGTCACTATTAAAAAAATTAAAAATAGCTTTTCTAGTTATATCGTCATCTGTCGGGCCGAGCCCCCCTGTACATATTATTAGATCAATTTTGTAGTTAAATAAAGTATTGAGGCTCTCAATTATTTCTATTTCATCATCGCTAACAACAAGATGTCTAACTACATCACATCCAACAACCATTAATTTTTGACTTATCCAAGTGGCATTTGTATTAGTTGTTTTACCTGAAAGTAATTCATCCCCAATAGCTAAAACAGATGCTCTCATCCAATAAAATAAATTAAACTTTGTGTCACTAATAAAGCCAATATACCCGCAATAACATCATCCATCATAATACCGGTTCCAGATTTAATATCATCCATAATCTGAACAGGTCCAGGCTTAAGAATATCAAATGCTCTAAAAAATAAAAAAGATACAAAACCCCAAATGAATGAATGCGGTATCAACCATAGAGCAATCCACTGACCAACCCATTCATCAATAACAATTTCAGAGGGATCATCTTCACCTAGAGACTCTGAATATATCGTTGTTACAGCGACACCAATAAAAAATAATACCAAACTAGCATATAAAATAAACACTCCTTCAATATTATATGATCTTATAAAATACCACATCAAAAATGCAATAAAACTGCACCATGTTCCAGGAGCTAAGGGCAAACGGCCTATATAAAAAACAGTTGAGATTACTTCTGCAAACTTAGTCACTGTTTTCTCTAATAAATTTTCTTATCATCATTCTATTAGTATATAAATAAATAATTCCAGTATAAACTGTAAAGATAGCAGTGAACATTGTAAGGAGATATATTATCCTATATTGTTTAATAATTTCTAGTGTAGGTATAAAAATACTTATATCCAAGCCTTCGATTGCCATAAATATAAGTGTTACTATTATTATAGTTAACTGAAAAGCAGTTTTATATTTCGACAATTTTGAAGTAACGAATTCAAAACCACTACTTGAGATGATTAAACGCAAACCAGTTACAAATAAATCTCTAAATATTATAATACCAACTATCCAATAATCAATAATGCCAATAACCGAAAAAGAAAAAAATGCGGAAACAACTAAGATCTTGTCAGCTAGAGGATCAAGAAACTTCCCTTCTGGAGTAATTTGATTATATTTTCTTGCTAAATGACCATCATACGCGTCAGTTATTGCTGCAATAACAAACACAAGCAAAGCGAATAATTTTGCAGTGTCAAAATCAGAAAACAATAGAATAATAAATAACGGTGTAAGAATTATTCTTATTAGTGATAATAAATTAGGTATATTTATATCGAAGTCCTTCCTTCCATTGCCCTAACTAAAGTCAAGTCATCCATATATTCAAGATCGCTTCCAACAGGGAGACCTCTAGCTAAGCGAGTAACCCTTGCCCCCAAGCCTTCTAGCTTTTTAGCTAAATAAAGACAAGTTGTATCACCTTCAATACTAGGATTTGTCGCTAAAATAATTTCCATACCTTTTTTAATCTTATTATAAAGACCATCAAGATTTAAATCTTCTGGCCCGACACCATCCAATGGAGATAACACTCCACCAAGAACATGATACTTGCCCTTGTATGTACTAGTTTTTTCAAATGGATATATATCTTGAGGTTGCTCTACAACACATATAATATTATCATCTCTATTATGATCTAAACAGATATCACATTCACTACCTTCTGTCATCATGCCACAAGAATTACAAAATCTTATTTTTAGCTTAACCTCTTTAATAGCATTAGATAAATTATTATTGTATATCTCGTCAGACTTTAAAATATAAAAAGCTAACCTTGAAGCAGTCTTCTTTCCTATCCCAGGAAGTTTAGATAACTGATTTATTAATCTATTTGCTGACTTTGGATACAAAGACATACTACATACCGGGTATATTTAAACCTGACAACATTCCTCCAGTAACAGAATTCATCTTCTCTTTTGATGCAGACTGCGCATCAGCAATCCCTTTATTAATAGCAGAGATAATTAAATCTTCAATAAGTTCTTTTTCTTCTTTTAATACATCTTCTTCAATTTTTAGCTCTAAAAGTTCTAAATGACCATTGATTTTTATTTTTACCATCCCACCACCCGAATCAGCATTAATTATTATATCTGATAGTTCAGATTGAACACCTTCAATTTGTTTTTGCATATCCTGCGCCTGTTTTAGCATTTTTGCCATATTTCCTTTAAACATTACTTTACTCCTATGTTAAAATTTCACCATCAAAAAGATCAACTATTTTATCTCTAACTTGTTCATCATTTTCTGAATTATCAATTTCTGTTTCTTGCCCCTCATTTAAAGATAAAATATCATTTTCTGTATTTTTTTCTAAACTAAAACCTATCCCACCGCCAAAAACAGATGACAATATTTCATTAATCACATTTTTATTATTTTCAATCATGCTTATATGAAAATCTAACCCACTCGCTATTTTTATTGTTATAATACCATCAACTAAAGCAATTGGAATGCTTTTATCTAATATTGATGCAATTGATGGTTTTTTTATATGAACATTATCTATAAAACTTTGCCAATTGTCTTGCAAATCATCAATGCTTATAGCATTCAAGTTATTAGAATCGTTTAAATCATCTTCCATATTAATATTATTAGAACCTTCATCTTTATCAATTTCAATATCAGCTTTTTCCGTTTTAGCAATAATATCTGTATCGCCTTTTTTATCGATTAATGTATTTGTTAGTTTTTTTTCATCAATTCTATTTTTTTTTTGATCAGGTTTTTCATCATTTATATTTACATTGCTGTTAATACTATTTGGAAGAGGGTCGATAGTTTGCCCTAAAAGCATATCCAGAGATATAGATTTATCCATTTCTAATAATTTAAGAGAGGTAAATTCTAAAACAAGATGCGGATCATCTGATCTATTAATGTGCGATGAAACATCTGAAAATATTTGAATAATTCTTAAAAGATCACGATTGTCCCATTTTTCTGAATGCTTCGAATATAAATTTTTACTTTCTTTATTCATATCTAAGAGGTTAATACCATTATTTATTTTTGAATATAATAAATTTTTTATATGATTGTTTAAACCCTTTATTATTTCACTAACTGGAACACTATATTGGAAAAACTTTTCCAAATTATTTATCATCAATTGTCCATCTTTTGCTAATAATGCTTCAGTATATTCAAAATAAAGATCATGTGATATAACTCCAAGAGCTGATATTGTTTGTTCATAATTAATATCCGTTCCACAATAGCTTATTATCTGATCTAATATACTTAGTGCGTCCCTCATACTTCCGTCTGCTTTTCTAGCAATTATTTGCAGGCTAGCTTGATCAGATTTTATTTTTTCATTTTCTAAAATGAATGATATTCTATCTATAATTACACCTGTCGCTATTCTATTAAAATCAAATCTCTGGCATCTCGATATTATTGTTGCAGGAACTTTATGAATATCTGTTGTACAAAAAATAAATTTTCCATGATCAGGTGGCTCTTCAAGTGTACGCAATAATGCGTTAAAAGCTGGATTTGTAAGCATATGAACTTCATCAATAATAATCACTTTATACTGACCAGTCATTGGAGCAAATTTTATTTGCTCTCTAAGGCTTCTTATTTCTTCAATGCCTCTATTAGATGCACCGTCAATTTCAAGAACATCTAGCGCTCTTCCTTGAGAAATCTCTTCAGAAATATTTGTATTAGGATCAAAATCATATCTAGGTCCACCTTCAGCATTCAATCCTTTCGATAAAATCCTAGCAGTAGTTGTTTTACCAACACCTCTTGGACCAGTAAATATATATCCTTGAGCAATGCGATCTGCTTTAAATGCATTAATAAGTGTTTTAGTTACATGCTCTTGCCCAACTATATCGCTAAATACCTGAGGACGCCATTTTAATGATAATACTTTGTATGTCATAAAACTATTGGCCGTGCACTTATATTTGGAAATTTCATAAATATATATCTAATACCTTACTAGCTCAAATCTAATTAACTGCAAGCACACACTAAAATAAGTTTACCGCTGCTCCTTTCCAGGCCTGACGGAGTTCACCCAATTAATGTTGCGACAGGATTGGATCATCAACACCGTTCAATATTATTATATAGATCCGATAAAAACCTCGTATAAGCATCGATCCTGCTATAGCGGATTGCAGGTGACAGGGCACCGCTAACTCCCCACCTAGCACGGCCTAAAATTAATTTTCAAATCGCTATATTTTTATTCTAAAAAAATAGTTTATTTATTATAAAAAAATTAGCTCAAAAAAAAATTATATCTTATATAATTCTGACTAATAAATAACGACTATTTTTATCTCTTCAATTTCAAACCAATCCCAAAAATTAGACCGGTCTAGTTTTATAACACCATTTTTAAAGCTAAAGCGCAATCTTTTTCTATAAAGGGACTCGGTAAACCACTGGGAGTTTTCTCTTCGATAATAAATTGCAATAAATGGAGGACTATCAGAAATTAAATCTGGAATGGTAAGGGTACATATCGCCTCATTGAACTCTCCTTCAGAAGTAACAAAATCAAGCTTAGAAAAATTATAAACTTTTTTTGTTAATGGAGAAAAAGTTTTTGGTTTGCTACTCGATTCTTGGCAAAACGAAAAAGAGAGCAGAAGAAAAAATCTAATTATAATTTGAAGGCGAAAAATCACCTCCAAATTTGTCACTACTTTTTACCGCGACCAAACAAACCTTTTTTCTTAGGCTCTTCTTCTTTAGGCTTATCAGCATTGGCATCGTCCGCTGCTCCATCAGCCATGCCTTCTAATCTTTTTTCCCAGTCACTAGAATCTTCTGGTGCACCAGACGCACCATCACCATTAGAATCTTCAGGATTAAGCTCTTCTGGGTTTTCCCATATTTGCTTTAGCTTTTCATGCCTTTTTTCAGAATTGTCGCGCAAGTTTTCTAACATTTCTGTTACTTCTTCATCGAAATCTGCTATAGTTTGCTCCATTCGTCGAATAAGCTCTTCCTGCAGTGGCCCACCATATCCTTCACCGACTTTTTCCATAAGGTTGCCAAACTGTTCGATTAAATATTGCTTCTGAGGATCTACTTTTGGTTTATCCTCACCATTACCATTATTTGTTTCGGCCATATTGTCTCCAGTTATTACCTTTTATTTTTTTCATACTTTTCCTGGGAAAGAATGAACGTTTCAGTCGGGGTTAAAATCGTAGAAAGAGCCTCATATAGCTCACTACTAAAAATTAAACCCGCTGTTATACCATAGAATCTATAATACCACGACTCATCCAACCTAGGATTTCGTTGGCTATTATATAAAGTAGCCATTTTTAAACCCATCGCCCCACTCAATGCATAAATATACGGCTTTAAACCTAAAAATTCATTATTAGAAAGTCTATATGAAAGAAGTTCAACATAATCTAAATTTATTTTTTCTACAGTCCGAGCTGTTTGAACATTTATAATATTATTTTCAAACGATAATAAAGTTCCCTTTAATCGTTTATTATCATTATGAATTACCGTAACATATTGAGGCTTTGGTAAATTATCTATTATTTCTGCTGCTCTTAAAAAATCCATTCCTGAATACATTACCTCTCTGGCTTTTTCAGTAAATTCAGGCTGCGCATTTACATTATTTTGAAATCTTGTAAATTGCTTAAGAGACATTTTTTTTTCATATGTTTTTCTTTTTCCTTTTCTATTAACAACAAAACGTACTTTATATTTTAAATCTGATGTAGTATAAATTTGAGCGCTAAAATAATTTCTTACTTTTGGAAATATACTATAAAACCGATTTTCATGTATATCAATAATAGTTCCTACACGCGGACTGAGGACAACTATCTCATCTTGAGAAAATAAAAAAGATTGTAAAACATAAAATATTAAAATAATTCTCATTTTATAAAATTTTAAAAGCTAAATGCGGTTTCTACTTTCGTTTGCTTGACTGGCTCTAATACTCCAGTACCATTGTCTCTATAAAACTCGCTGTATTCCCATATTAAGCTAACTCCTTTACTCATTTCATATCCCACTCGATATCCCATTACCGTATTCTCAGAAGGGTTTTTAAAATCAAACGGATCTTTATCATTATTCCTTCTGTAAAAAGCAGTAGCAGCGCTTAACTTTGGAATATTATCTGTATTTAGTGTTAACACAGAGTTAAAACTATTGTATTCAACAGTATCTGCAATCATACTAGCATAAGAAGCGTTAAAACTAACCAACCCAAAAAGATTCATATTTGCAGATCCATATAGACCGCTAGAGGTCCAATTATCATCATAATCAGAAAAAATAGACATATCCTTTGTCATAATAGTTGTTTCTGTACCTTTAGACATGCTAATTACTCTGTTCAGGTCATATGCCTGATCAAAAAACTGTGGAACATATGAGCCCTTAACGGACCTATACTCAAAAGATATATCTAGAAGACCAAATAGTTTTGACCTAATACCTGGTAATGTCATGCCAGCGCCAGATCGCTTTGGCCTATAAAATAATGTATCTTCATTTACATTGGTAGTTACTACTTCAGGGAACAATAAAGAATTAAATTCAGTATAAATAGAAAGTGAAAGCAAATCACTAGATATAATCGGGTATGATATATCAAAAGACCATGCAGATACAGCCGCTTTATTATCATTTATACTAAACGGCCTTGCTTTGAGTGTTATACTATCATCCATTGTATCTACAAGATTATCACCATCAGAATCAATATCTATTAAAGAATCGGGGACAGTGTTCCCATGACCAGGATCAGGCCAGCCATCTCCATCGGTATCATTCCAGAGAGAGCTGTCTAAAGGAAAATCATCAAATACGTCAGGAAATGAATCACCATCCTTGTCTTTCATTGATGAGAACATATTTGCATCTGAAATATAGTTTAAACCTATTGTTATCGGAAGTGCATCAGAAACTTTATACTGTGCCCTAAGACCCATAATAGTTCCACCTCTTGAAAAATCTTTTATATTTGATAAGAATAACTCACCACCTATGGGACCAACATTAAAACCTGTATTTACCCCGACCCTTCTAACAGTAGGAAACTCCATCATGTTCGAGTAGCCTTTCATCAAACCACCTTGACCGAGGGTCATGTTTTCAATTGAACCATATTTAGCCCAAAAAGGTGAAGACTTTTCACCGAAACGGATAAATAAAATTTTATCATATATTAAATCAGGATCATTTTTAAAATCCCACTCGTCTTCACGAACATTTCCCTCATTATCCATATAAACTACTAAGTCTAATCCTATACCAATGCCCGCTATATTTATCTCTGGTCTAAGTGCAATCTGATTATAAAGAACTTCATCTATTGTAGCTGAACCAATTCCAAGACCCATACCGAATGGTTTTTTTGGAGCACTCGGCTTGCTATCTGGCATAGCTTCACTTGACGAATTCTGTTCACCAGATGATTCACTATTAGTTCCATTATCTTCTAAGTTTGAATCTTGATTATTATTCTGATCTTGAATGGATTCAATAGTTTGAGTTTTATCTATTGACTTTGAAGACTCATTTCTTTCTGAAGGCGGTTTCCTTTCTTCGATAACATTCTCTATTTCTGGGTCTTGAGGATATTCACTAGGGCTTGCTGGCGCTTGCATAAGACTGCCAGATGATCCGCTTAATGCTTTTTGCCCAGGGCCGACACTTACAGTCTGGCCACTAACTGAATTAAAAACATCAAACAAACCTTCTTTCCCAATAAACTGGTCAACTCCAGATGGGTTGATCATTGCAGCGAATTCAGTTCCTTTAACACTAGCAACACTGACTGGAGATACTACTCTAAAAGCTTTATTCCTATTTTCTGTTTCAATTTTATTTAAAATAGTACCAAACTCTATATTTAAAGATCTTGTATTTTTTGTATCCATAAACTCAAACTGAGAATTAGGTTTGATCTTTACTACCGATCTATCATCTATAAAAATAACAGCCGCAAATCCATAATCTCCAACTTTAATTGCGTCGCCATTATTAATTGACCCTCCAATTTGAGCAACTTCTGAATAGGTTTGCATTCCTAATCTTTTTATATAAACCACTCCTTCAGCCTTAATGATTTTCGCAACGGACTCACTAAAAGCAGAGGAATAGCATAATAGAATGCTTATTATAAGTTTGTAAATATTTAGGTTTTTATTCCGCATTATACACCTCGTATTAATATACTCAAATTAGTTATCTATTTATTTTTCTACAATAGACTAGGTTTGTATTTTTTTCTAATAAAAAAATAACAATTCCTAATTAATATCATTTCCAATGTTTACGCTTACTTGTCTTACCAATACCTGGATTAAACCCATTAGTTGGATCAAGCTTTTTATAAAAATTTGATAGCGAATCTTTTGCAAAATATTCATGCCCAACATTATGCTCTGCTGGATATTCAGCACCTTTATTATCATAAGTCTTTAATAATTTTTGTTTTATAGCATCTGCATCTACCCCTTTTTTAAAAATGTAATTTTGATGCAATACATGACAAAAAAGGTGTCCATAATATAACTTCATTTCTAAAAGATCATCAATCTCTGGGGGCAATTTTTCAAACCAATCCTTTTCATTTCGGGGAAAAGCAATATCCATGGACATCATTTCACCTAAGTTCTTTTGATTAATAGCGTGATAGCGACCTTGCGCACTCGCAGCAACAAAACGATGTAAAATTGCTTTTTTAGCTTCTTTTTTATTACACTCAAAAAAGTCGCCTTCATTATCTAAAAAAAACTTTTCTAAATATGCTTGAGCTTCATCAATCCCTTCATCTGACATTTCAATTACCCAATGATGCTCGTATAATTTTCTATATTCTTCCATACGATGTGGTAGATGATTGGGCAATAGATCGCTTAAGAACTGCATAAGCCTATCCGAAAATTTAGTAGGTAGAAAATTGAATTTCTCAGCTATCAAATCAACTTTTCGTTTAAATTCAAATAGCTTTGGAATAAAACTAGGCCCCATTTTATCAATCGCTATAAAAGTATCTTTGCTATATTTTTTAGCCGCATCATAGCAATCTCTATGTAAATATTCACCTGAGGTGGGAAGGTTTTTAAACCTAGATAAAATATCACGCCGGATTTTACCTAATACATATGGACTATTAGTGCCTAAATAAAAAACCTGAGTCCGTTTAGGAATAGGATAAGTATCCAGCCGAACAGCAAAGACAGCAATCTTACCTGCGCAACCAGAAGCACCATAAAGTCGTCTTCCATCTGCATTAAACCGTGCCGGTGTATCTGCTTCTATATCTCTTACCCTATTTTGATATTTATTATCCGATGCTAGCTTGTTAGGAAATTGTATTTGATTATTTTTATAATTTTTAGATTGTAAATTATTTAAAATATCATCTGGACTTTTACCTAGTTCAATTCCTAAATCATTTATTAATTCCAACTCTCCTTTTGAATTAATCTGAGCATATAAAGAAAGCTCTGTATATGCAGGTCCTCTTTTTACTAAGGCACCACCTGAGTTATTACAGACTCCTCCTACAATTGAAGCGCCTATGCAAGAGGAGCCAATTACAGAGTGTGGCTCTCTTCCGAATTGTGCCAATTTATTTTCTAAGCCGAATAAAGTACTTCCTGAAAAGCCGACAATCTGTTTACCTTTATTTAATATGTGAATATCGCTGACTCGCATAGTATTAATAATTATAATGGATCGATCATAATCACTCCCAAAAGGTGTAGATCCGCCTGTTAAACCTGTATTTGCAGCCTGCATAATAACAATAATATTCTCACGTACACATATTTGTAAAACTTTCCAAATTTCAATCAATGTCCTTGGTTTTATAACAGCCAGAGCTTCACCTTCCCCATACCTCCATCCTTTACAATAAGGCTGTTTATTCCATTCAGATGTAATAACATTTTTAGAACCAAGAATGCTCTGTAGATCTTTTATTATTTTACTTTTTTCTATTTTGTACTGCATGAAATTCTAAATTAATATAATCATATATTTTTAATTCTATAGATATATAATAAGATTAAAATGATGATTATTATAGGCCTATTGATAACATTGTAGATTATTAAAGTATTTTGTAACTTGATGTAAATCTGAGGTGGTCTATGTTTTAACTTTTTTTATGTTTTAACTAGACAATATCCAATAAAAATTATGAACAATAGTAAAGTACGAATAATTAAAATATTTTTTATAATAATGGTGTCTACTCTTTATTCAGCAGAAACTGTTTCTATCGAAGGTGTTGTTGTAGATGATGAAGGAAAGCCTGTTAAGAAAGCTAAAATAGAACTATTATCATCTGAGAAAGAGAAAATAGCAAGTTCAAAAACTGACAAAAAAGGGAACTTCAGTCTAAAAGAATTAAAAGCTCAAAATTACTATCTTAAAATAACAAATAAAAAAAAGGGTCAATCTTTAGTAATGATTAAAGCATGGCCTTCCGACAATAAAGATATTAAGGGTCTAAAAGTCACCCTGTCAGAAAAAGGTAAAAACCAAAAAACTTCTTTCGGTCCTAAGCCAGAAAGCAACGATGATTTAGCCTTAACATCATCTCAAGAACCCGAAAAAGATTTGAACTCAGAGTTAACCAAAAATAAGGCGAATAAAAGACCAACAAAAAAACCGAAAAAGATAGAAAAAGTATTTGTTAGCGGTAAAGTAGTGAATAAAAAAGGAAAGCCGGTAAAAAAAGCAAAAGTAATACTAATTGATGAAAACTATAATGCTGTTGAAGAGATAGAAACAGATAAAGAAGGACTATTTGTTATAGAAAATCTTAAGCCCGCTAATTATAATCTTACTATCTCTAAGAAAAAGATGCTAATCAAATTCAAGCTCAAGTCCTGGCCTAAAAACAACCAAAGTATAAAAGATATCGATGTGACACTACTAAAAGAGAAACAAGACACTGAGACACTCCCATTTGGGCCAGAACCGCCTCAAGCAAATGCAGGACCCGATCAAGAAATGGCTTATGAAAAAACCGTAGTTGTCGATGGAACCCAGAGTTACAACCCTGATAACATAATCCAATCCTATGAGTGGATAGAATTATCCGATAAGCTAACCATTAAAGATCCTACAAAACCTATTTTTGAATTTCTTTCGCCAAAAACTGATCAAACTTTCGAGTTTGTATTAACAGTAAAAGGCCCCGGAAAAATAATTGATGATGACACAGTAAAAGTTATTGTTTACAATAAAAATATTTTCCCAATAGCAATTGCAGGAGATGATCAAACTATTGATATTGCTGAACCTATCATTTTAGACGCTTCAAAAAGTAATGATCCCGATGGGGAGATAAAGTCATATAAATGGCGGCAGATCTTAGGAGAAAAAGTTAAGACAAAGAACTGGGATCAATCAGTTATTACATTAGCTACAACATCAACTCTAGAAGACACATTGTCATTTGAGCTTATAGTTGAAGATAAATATAACTCTAGCCTTGATACTGTTAATATTTTTATAGTTGATATCCCTGAACCACTTATATTGCTAACCAGTAGTTCAAGCACAAATGAGGGAACTGGTATGGCAAAAATTTCGCTAGGAGTATCCGCCAAGTCAGGAAAAAAAGCGTCAATCCATGCTATGACTTATGATAGTACTGCCATAGGAAATGGAAAAGATTATACTTCCATCAATAAAATTATTTCTGTACCCGCTGGAAAAACACGCATTACTTTCCCTATAAACATAAATAATGATAATATAGATGAACCCGATGAAACTTTGATTATTAAAATAATTGATTCTACAATTGCAAACGCGAATACAGGACCAACACGTAGTCATATTCTAACTATTATAGATGATGACCTTCCTCCATCAGTCGAATTTTTATCTTCTAATACTACTGTATCAGAATCAGTAGGTAAACATTATCTTGTACTTGCACTTTCTAATAGAAGCGGTAAGGAAATATCAGTTAATTATGCAGTTCAATCGCTAAGTACTGCTATATCTGAGCAAGATTATATCATAGAATCAGGAATATCTTACTTCCCTATTGGAAAAACTAGAGATACGCTAGATATTACAATAGTCAATGATACGATAGATGAACCGAGGCAAACAATTGTTCTCTCGTTAAATCAACCATACAATTCAACAATTGGATCAAAATCAATACACACAATCAAGATAAACGACGATGACCCCCCTCCTTATATCTACGTAGATAATGAAAAAGGTAGCGGCCTAGAATCTGATAGTTCGCAGTATATATCCTATTCACTATCTAGTCATTCAGAAAAAGAAATATCTGTGAGATATAGAGTAAGTACTTATGGGACAACCTCAAAAAAGAAAAAAGACTATATACTAGATAATGGAACAATGATATTTCCTGCAGGACCGCCAGGTAAGTCTGGTATTAATTTTAAAGTTATAGATGATTCTATTGATGAATATGATGAATTATTAATCGTTAACCTTATTGGCGAACCAGAGAATGCAACGATGGGCTCTTCTACTAGATATACTTATACCATTATTGATAACGATAATAAACCAACTTTAGAATTTAGTGGTGATGACCATGGTAATGAGTTCTCTGCGGCAACAAAGATAAAAATTGGAAGTAGTTCCGCTGGGATTATTGAACTAGGTGGCGATGTTGATATTTTTAGGTTCGATCTAAAATATCCTATTACAGTTCTTACAAAATCATCTGGTAATACAGATGTATTTGTTGAGCTTTTAAATAACGCAGGTCAGTTATTAGCTGCTGATGACAATAGTAGAGATAGTAATAATTTTTTAATAAAACTTCCATTATTACCTGGGCCTCATTATTTGAGGGTAAAACACTATTCTCCTCATGGCACTGGTGACTATGTAATGAATCTTGAATCTTCAGAGATGTATGACAAACAAGCAGATGACCTCATCTTAAGCAAAACTCAAGCATATTTCCATATTGGTCATATAATTTACACTACCGCAATGAATAGCGATAATTCATATGAGGTAAATAGAATACAAATTGACTCTGTATCATATACACTAGACTCAAAAAGATTTATTACTATCAATGTAAATGACTCGATAATGATAAACCCATCACATTGTTATGTGCCTAGCTATGGTAGGTATGAAAATCTTGGAATAATCCAAAAAAATTATATTTCAAATCCACTAGATGTTGACCATCTACCTAGATTTTTACCCGAAGAGAATTTAGATAATTCTTTGGTGTTTGGTGTGGTTCGAGATTACTACACCAGAGAGCCTATTTTTGGCGCAGAAATACGATTATATGGAACTCCCACCCCTTCAAATGAAGCAAGTCAAACCAATCTCATCAATCTATTCGCGGGTGAAACTTGGGAAGGTGGAAATAGAATGCCTACACAGAAAACTCTTTACAATGCCCCGACAATAAATAGTTATCCAGAAGAAAAAGGAAGAAGAATTACTGGTCTTAATGGGAAATTTGCTATAGCAGTGCAAGACACAGGTTTTTTAATGATTCGCACAAATGCACCTACAAACAATTATCGAACAAAAGAAAAGAAAATTAGAATTAGAAATAAAAGAGGCGATTTTTACGGTACTGACATATGGCTTATTCCAAAATAAGTCTTTTTTGCTTTCTATCTTTTACTATTTTTTTATTTAATTTAGGAATGAGTATGGATAAATCAGATTATGCAACTGTCGGCGGAGGCTGTTTTTGGTGTATTGAAGCAGTATATCAAAGGATTGATGGGGTGATATCTGTTACCCCAGGATATGCTGGAGGCGAATCTAAAACAACTACCTATAAAGAAGTTTGTAAAGGTACTACTGGTCATGCAGAAGTTGCAAAAATAGAATATGATAGTAATATTATAACTTTTGAACAGATATTGAATGTGTTTTGGCAGGCCCATGACCCAACAACATTAAACAGGCAAGGAAATGACATAGGCACCCAATACAGATCAGTAATATTCTTTCATAATAAAGAACAAAAGGAAATTGCTTTAGAATCCAAGAAAAAAGCAGATAAATCAGGATATTGGCCAAAAGAGATTGTAACTGAGATTACAGAACTATTAAATTATTCTGATGCTGAGGATTATCATAATGACTATTATATCAATAATTCAAATCAACCATATTGCATGTTTGTAATTAAACCAAAGCTAGACAAACTAGTTAAAAAAGGAATCATAAAATGAAAAAACATATACTACTATTTATTCTAATGTTCTTTACAATGGCCTCTGTCCAATTCTCAGCTTGTAGCTCTGATGAAGATGAAGCTGCAGATGTAGTTGCTTCTTTGTGCACAGATACCCCAACTAATACACCAACCAATGATTACATGGTCGTCGCTCAAGCTTTTGGAGGCATGCAGGGCTGTGGTGTTGTTATGATATCAAAAGATGGCGAGAATGTTGTTGATGCTGAAGTTAAAATGGGAAATAGTACATTTACTTATGATGAGATGATGGGTTACACAGGAATGATTGCTGCAACGGATGGCGCAGAAATGGAATTAGAAGTAACTCACAATGGGACTTTAATTGCTAGCGGTAAGACATGCATACCAAGTAACCCTACAATTACAAACATTGACTCGGGTGACGTACATCAAAAAAATACAGCTCTTGAAGTGCAGTGGAACTCTGTTGATCATGCAACAGCAATAGAGGTTACTATGACAGATCCTATGGGTGATGAAGATCATAATTCAGGGTTTCTTGACCCAACTGCTACTACCTATACTATTCCTGCAGCATGGTTTGATATAAGTTCATCTTGGGGTGGCTATGCAGAATGTCAAATTACAGTCACTGCTATTAATGGTATTTCGGCGGAAAATGAAAACGCTCTCGGATCTGATTCATTAGCAATAGGAGTTAATATAGAAGGTGCTAGCGGAGTATTTATCGCAGCAAATGCTGATGAAACAACCGTTGTTGTTCCTTTAGATGATTAACTAAGAGAAGTTCTTCTCAAATTCCTTCATCGCCTCTATTAAGGCATTAACCCCTGATATAGGCATGGCATTGTAAATAGAAGCTCTAAATCCGCCAACCGAGCGGTGCCCTCTTAATGTTTTAAGGCCTCTATTATCACAAAAATCTAGGAAGATTTGATCAATAATATTAGTATCAGAAAACACAAATGGAATATTCATTGTTGATCGATCTTCTTTATTTACTGGGCTTGTAAATAAACTATTACGCTCAATCTCATTATAAAGAAGATTAGATTTTTCGATATTTATTTTCTCCATCTTCTCAAGTCCACCTAACTCTTTAATCCATTTTAAGGTTTCATTAACAACACATACAGAGAAGACTGGTGGAGTATTAAACATTGAATCTTTCAATGCATGCGTTTCATATCTCATCATAGTTGGAATATTTCGATATTTGTTTTCCACAAGATCTGACCTAATTATGACAAGTGTAACGCCCGCTGGACCCATATTTTTTTGAGCCCCAGCGTATATCAAACCAAAATCTGAAATATTAATTGGTCCCGATAAAATATCTGAACTCATATCAGCCACCAAAAAACTATTCTCATTATTTACTTCTGGATATGCTTTATACTGAGTGCCATATATTGTATTATTACTAGTGATATGTAAATAAGACGATCTATTATTATTTATTATATTTTTCGGAATATATGTATAGTTTGAATCTCTACTAGAGCCTACAACATTAACATTACCAATTTTCTCGCACTCTGATATTGCTTTTGCAGACCAAACACCAGTATCGATATAGTCAGCTGAACCACTGTCAGGTAAAAGATTCATAGGCACCATAGAAAACTGTAATGACGCTCCACCTTGAAGCCATAATACTTGATAATTATCTGGAACATTTAAAAGATTTTTAAGATTAATAGTAGTCTCTTCAAAAAGATTAACAACTTGGGGAGATCTATGACTCATTTCTAAAAGACTTATACCGCTTGATTGATAATTTAAGAGCACATCCTTCGCACCATTTAATGCTTTTTCTGAAAGACAGGCAGGACCTGCACTGAAATTATATATATCATTCATATAAGGTGAAATAATTTAAAAAAATATGTATATAAATTTCTAGAAAACCTAGCAACAGGTCAATAGCTACTACGCTCCTTTAGAACAAAATGTTGTCGACTAAATGTTTTATTCCAAACTGATCGGAGCGTAGTAGCTGTTCAATAAAAATTACTCGGGCCTTTGTGAACTATAAGGTATAGACCAGGTAGAGCTATTATATCCACCGTCTTCAGTAAATAATGTAGCGAGGTCTACATTACTATAAAATGAACGAAATACTCTTGATTGTCTACCAAAACCAGGACCATGCATACGATAAGCTTTTGTGTGGATATTATCATTAACAACAGCGTCTGCACCATTACCAAGGTCATTTAGCCTTTTCCGACCTCTTTGATTTACTGCTCTACCATAACGCAGCATTACCCACTCACCAACACCAGCAGAGTCTATTGTATACTCTGGACCATTATTATTCACTGTTACTTTTGCTACATAATAATCAAATGCATTAAAAGTAGGTAGGTTATCTCTATCCATATATAAGTCACCTATACCTTCAGAAGATACTGAGAATACTAAATCCCCCTCCTCTCCAGTTAATCCAGTGACCTCATCTACCGATAGATTAAATTCATATATATCAATTGAGGTGATAGATACCTTATCCCCCGCTCCACCATATAGAGGAGTAAATGCAATAATTTTCCAGCTATAGCCTTCCGGGTTATTACTATCATCCACTCTCTCATATTTTACTTTTCTAGTCATTGAAGAAGTAAAATCCTTTGAAAAACTAATAGAGTCGATTGCCTCCATTGTTGATGTGTCTCTCGCCTCTGCCATAAAAACACCGTTTATCAAGTATGAGACTACTCCAACAGCAGTATCACCATCAATGTTAAAGTCTACTGTCCTATCTCTATCTGTTATCTGCCTACCAAAACGAATGCGATATCCTTCTCCGTAGTTTAGAGTATCTCCAGCTGTTCGGGACAAGCCAAACAGTTCTAGACCTGTATCATAGTCTAAATCAATAAGTCCACCATCATCGAAGCCATTCAAACCAAGTGCATCGTCTTCATCGAGAACCCTTAATAATTCAGCTTTATCATACTCATCATTATTATTTTGTTCTACATCAGTACATCCAATAAATAGTGTAAATACCAATAAAATTATATTCAATATTATTCTCATAATTAATTCCTCTATTTCTATTAATTAAAACCTTAGTTCCAGAAACCACGTTTATTATTTTTTCTACCTCTTTTCAATTTTTTGTCTTCTCTCATTCCACGCCTTTTATGTCTTTTTTTCATTTTACCCTTCATATTTTTCATCATTTTATGTTTAAATAAACCAAGCTTAGCTTGCTGGTTTGGGTTTAAAATATCGCCAGATTCTAAAAGGAACTTCTCCTCTAGATCTGCCATTTTTTTTCGAAGACTCGTTGACTTTTTAATCATTTGATTGACTTCAGCACCCGTAAGTTTTTTATCGCTTTTCATATTTGTATTCAACGATCTACCTATAGTCCTCTCCTCATCTTTGAGTGCATCCACTTCTTTTCTATGCTCTCTGAATCTAGGAAAGAATTTATCTGCCTGTTCTACCTCGAGATCTAACTCTTCTGTCAGTTTCCAGATCATCATAGTCTGCATCGCTTTTTTCTCCTCTTCTATCAATGAATCAGGTAATTCATCTTCATAATCTGGAGTATCTTGAGCATTCAATATGCTCTGCGATATAAATAATGATAGTGTGATAAATATGTATAATATCCTCATAGCGAAACCTCATCGTCTATTATGTTTTCATATAATTCATTGTAAAAGACCAATTCTTCAGCGTCTATAATTATTGACTCATCTAACATAAAAAGCGTAAATGTTTCAATATCTGATAAATTATAAGCTTGATCTATTAAATTAAAATCTGTGTCAAAATACTCCTGAGTATTTATATCTTCTGCGAAGTATTCCACATCGCTTTGCATATGGTCTAATTGACCAATAGTAAACACACAAACCAATAAAATAAAGGCTAACGCATTTAGACTAGAATAGAGTCTGTTCGTTTGTAATATTTCTTTTTGCTGTCTACCTCGAAAACTTAAAATAAATGACGCAGCATCTGGCCCACTACTTTCGTTCTGTACTAAGTTGATTATTTTATTTTCAAAATCATGCATCGTCTAATATTTCTTTAAGTCTTTTAATAGCATGGTGATAATTTACTTTTGCAGATCCCTTGCTCATACCTGTAATATCTGATATTTCTTTATAAGAAAGTGAGTCTGATATTCTTAGCATTACAACCGTGCGTTGTTTTTTTGGAAGTTTAGAGATACCATCCCATAATTCCTTTCTTTTCCACTCTTCCTCATTTGTTCTATCAATTTCACCTCTATCAGGTATTTGGTCAATGTGCAAAATGTTTTTCCATTTATTTCTTGTTATCCATGTGTTTGCGGTATTCATATTTATTTTATACAAATATGTTGAAAAGGAAGACTCATGTCTAAAATTTTTAAGATTTTTATATAACTTCATAAATACATCCTGAGACAGATCTTCTGCTACCATCTCATCTCTAGTGATTTTAAGAAAGAATCCAAATACATTATGTAAATGAATTTCAACAAGCTTATCAAATGATTTTTCATCTCCAGATTGAAATTTTTGAATTAGATTATTGTCATCATGCATACCATCAGAATATTAGACTATAATAATCATAAAAGGTTAAAAAAATATAATTATTAATAGATTAGTAGCATTAAATAAAAAATAAGCTCATATTTTTTTATGTATAATGATAAAATATTAAACATTGCAAACACTGCACAACAAAAAGCAATTAAACATCCACTTTCTCCTTTAATGATTATTGCTGGAGCTGGCACAGGAAAAACATTTACACTGGAAAATAGAATAGTGTATATGATTAAAAAACAAAATGTTGATCCTAGTAATATTCTTACAATTACATATACTGAAAAAGCTGCTCGTGAATTAAAAGCTAGGACTATTAAGAACGTTGGAAATGAAGCACAAGCTATGTTCGTAGGTACATTTCACTCTTTCTGCTATTTAATAATAAAAAACTTTGTAAAAAATAATAATTTATCAATACTTATCGATCAGAGTGAAGCGATTCACATGTTATTAAACCGATATGATGACCTACATCCATTTGAATCAAATGAATTTTCTATGAACCCTAAAACATCTGTAATAGATAGTTTTATACCGTTTTTCAATAGGATAAGAGATGAGTTAATTGATTTAGATCATATAAATCTAAATGAACTAGAGGCTCACTATAAAGATAATCTAGAGCTGTATTATCAAATAAAAGATCTCTTGAGAATTTATCCTATTTTCCAAAAATGGAAAAAAGAGCAAAACTTAATCGACTATAATGATATGATTACGGATGCCTTTCATTATTTAAAAAATGACCATTTACTATTAAAAGAAATACAGGATAAGTATAAACATATTATAATTGATGAGTTTCAAGATAATAACTTTGCTCTTAATGAGATAGTCAGAATGATCGCAGGTAAAGAACAATCAATAACAGTTGTTGGAGACGACGATCAGGTCATTTATAGTTTCCGAGGAGCGAATTCATATAATATCAGTACGTTTCATAATACTTACGCTAATCACCCAAAATATAAATCTATAACATTAGAAGAGAATTATAGATCTTCACAGACTATTCTAGATCTAGCAAACCAATCAATAAGTAAGAATGTCGATAGAATAGAAAAAAAACTTATATCTAATAAAAATAATAAAGGTGTTAAACCAATTCGATTTTGGGGTGAAAAACCAGATCAACTAGATTTTATTATTAATGAAATAATAAAATTAAAGAATGATTATAGCTATAAAGATATTGCAATCCTCTGTCGAACACATAGTCAATCAGCACAGGTCATAGAATATTTAGATAAATATGGCATGCCAAATAAATCACCGAGAAGAGGACTGTTTAGTATACCAGCTGTAAAAGACCTTGTTTCATGGATGCAAATCATTGGTAAAGGTAATTCCGAAAATATTGCGCTTTATAGAATTCTAAGAAATAATTGTGGTGATAAAATTGCACACGATATTTTTACTAAATATTCTTCAAGAAGTGAGATATCAATATTTGATATTATTAAAAAAGATGTAAAACTCATCAAAAACAATAATTCTATAAAACAAATAATTGATTTAATAGATCATTTTCAAAATATTATACATAAGAGGTCAGCCGGAGAACTTGTTTGGCAAATATGTGAAAAATTAAATTTTCTTAAAAAAAGAGCTAAAAGATATATGGTCGACGACCATTATGCCATTTTAAATATAGGTGACCTTTTATCAAGAGCACAAAAATTCTCTGATAGTATACCTAATAAAAAACAAGACAACCTTTATGCCTTTAATATTTACATCGAAGCAATTATGAGTTCTGGTGGCCTTCCCTCAGTCTCCCCATTAGAGAACAATCAGACTGAATTTATTACCGTTAATACAGTGCATGGTGTCAAAGGCGGGGAATTTAAAATTGTATTTTTACCATTTCAACGCACATCAAGTTTCCCTATTACTTTTAAATCCGAAAAAAAAATAAAAAATCCGCCAGATATATTACTTAACTATTCTAATCATACAGATTTGACTCCTAAAGAACATTACTATCAAGAAGAAAAAAGATTATTTTACGTTGCAATAACAAGAGCAAAAGAATTATTATATATTCTAGCTCCTAAAAAAGCTACATCTAAATTTATTAAAGAACTTCCAGATGAATTAATGAATGACAGAATAGAGGATAAAATTGATTTGAAAATTAACTCATATTCAAAATTAAAGATCAAATACTCAAGAATGCTGCAAGATGCATTATCTAATGATCAATACTCTTTAATTAAAGAAATCACTGATCTACTTATTATTATAGATAGACATGAAGCCGGAGAGGACTATTCAATTGGAAACTCTGAATTAGAAATAGAACTGAAAAATGACTTAGAGGTAGAATTTGTTCCTGATATACCAGAACAAATCATATTATCTGCTAGTTCATTAGAAACATATATTTCATGCCCTTTAAAATTTCGTATGTCAAAGATAGACAAAATACCCCAAACTGCAAGCAAGCCTGAATTAGTATTCGGGAATATCATTCATAAAACCCTACAACGTTTTCATGAGAAAAATAAACCCATAAACCAAAATCGCATCCTCAGAATATTTGAAGAGGAATGGCAGCCTGGAAAATTTGAGTATAGAGTTAGAGAAGAAAAATTTAAATCTCAAGGAAAGGATATGCTTTCACATTATTATCAACATACAAAGAAAACCAACCCTGATGTAATTGAAACTGAATACAGCTTTAACTTTCAAATTGAGAATATTACTATTGTTGGAACAATTGATAGAATCGATAAAAGTAAAGATAATAATATTAGCATCATTGATTACAAAACTAGTAAAACACCAACAAATGCAAAGTCGAGCTTACAATTAGCAATATATTCTTTATTTCTTGAACAATCTGAAGAAAAGATTATAAGCGGTGCCCCTATTTCTTCTTCTCTTTACTTTCTAAGAAATAATGAAGATCCTATACGCGAACACACCTTTAATTATGATGAACTAAGGATAGTTGAAAAAAAGATTTTTCAAGTTGCAGATGGAATAAAAAATAAAAACTTTGAACCTATAAAAGGTCATCATTGTAATTGGTGCGATTATAAGGACCTATCTTGCCCAATATGGGAAGGATAAATGCTATTGTTTTATAAGTTGTAAATCAATTAAACCATTAAAATTATTTGCAGATAGCTCTATTTTAGCTGGATTCCCAATATATTCAATTGAAATCTTATCAATCGACGTGACTTCTGAATTAACTAAAATATCAAATATACTTGCGTCATTTGAATTATATAATCTTATATGGGTTGAATCATTTATTGAGCCAGAGTAATCTTTGATGATTAATGAAGTATAAAGCGTGTCAGTACTTAAACCATTAAATACTAAATCCCAGCTATGTTCCATCGTATAATCCTCACCATTAAGACTAAGTGAAAAAAAGTCATTTTCATTAACTATTGCAGGTATATTTTGAAGCAAACCATCATCATAATCTGGTGGTGAAACACAATTGAATAAAAAGATGTAATTCGATAAAAAAATTATTTTAAAATAATCTATAATCTTTTTATTCTTCATTAGACTTTAACACTCCATCGCTATTTCCTAGTTGAAGTTCAGATATTTTCTCCATAGGCTTTTCTAATTCTCTGAGTCTTGGACCTCTTAAATCTTCATAATGATTGGTAAGAGCACCTAGTGATTTATTCATTGAATCAATCTTAAGCTTAAATTGGCTCCACTGTTTTCTAAAAACACCTACTAATTCTTGCATTTCTCCAGCCTTTCTCTCCATGGCAAAATTTGAAACTGCCTGACGAATAAGAGATAAAATTGCATATAATGTAATAGGCGAACATAGAATAATTTTCTTTTCAAGTGAGAAATCAATTAACGTTCCATCTTCTTGATTTAAGAAAGAATAAATACTCTCATTAGGTATAAATAACAAAACATAATCTACAGTACCTCCTTCAGGGTCAATGTATGACCTGTCAGACACTTCTTTAATTCTATTTCTAACATCCTTAAGAAATGCTTTTTTTTCTGCTTTTTTTTCTGTTTCAGAATCAGCATGAATGTATTTTTCATAGTGATCAAGTGGAAATTTAACATCCATATTAATTATTTTATCATCTGGTAAATAAAACGTGAAATCAGGACGATTATTTCCACTCTGAGACTGTTGTGTAAAATTAATCCCTTCTGTAAGTCCAATAAAATTAAGGATGTCTTCTACCATCCTTTCACCCCACTGTCCTCTAGCTTGAGAACTAGACAATATCTGACGCAGTTTACTTGTTGTGTCAGAAAGATCGCCTACACTCTTACGAGACTCTTCCATTTGAGACTTAAGAGCTACGGTATTTTCAGAGAGATGCTTTAACCCATCTTTCATATCTTTTAAAGTGGTATCAATTAGCTCTTTTTTTTCATCTAACTGCTGACCAGAGTCTTTTAATAATGATTTAAATTTATCTTCAGCAAGATCAAGAAAGTTTTTTTGACTCTCAACCAAAACTTCATTAGATAAATCTCCAAATGCTTGCCTTACTTCTTCTTGATTTTGTTTAATTGAATCAAGTTGCTTTTGTCGTAAAAACCAGACAAGAGATCCCCCCATAATAAAACCAAAAATAAATAATATAACTTCAGAGCCCATATAAATATATTTTTATAGTGTAAGGGCAAAAGAATTTGCCAAAATCCCAGGACATATTGTCCCACCTAATTCTCTATTACCATATGTACTTGTATTAGGAATGTATTCTGTTTCTTTTCCTACATGTACAAGATTTTCACCTAAATACTTATAAAATGTATCATCAAACCTCATTGTGTTAATAGGACCCTCTATCTCACCATTATTAACCCAAAAACATGCATATCGAGTTAACCCAGTAATTCTTCCACCAGGATTATCACTCCAATTAAGATAATGAATATTAGACAAATACAGACCGTTGTCTATCTCTTTAAGTATGTTTTCTTGACTTAAACTTCCAGAATCCATCTTTGGAGAACGCAGATACTCACCAGTTTCCGCATAGTTTGTTTCCGCGTTATACTCAGAAGCAGTCCTTGAACTAATAAGAGTATTTTTCAATTCACCACTTTTAATAATGGGTATCAAAGAGGGCGATACTTCACCGTTGGAATTAAATTTTGGAACCATGCCCGATGAAAAATCTTCTGAAACTGAAAAATGAGGTGACAGTCTAACGCCATCATGTCTCATTTTTCCAAAACCACTACAACCTTGACGTATACTAGCCTCACTTATGCCATTCCATGAAAACATATCTATGAAATCAGATACTGCAGCAGGCTCAAACCAAGTCCTATACTCTCCTGTGTCAACACTAACAGGCTTTAATTCCATCATCTTTAGTTTTTGTTTTGACAATTTAAGGTAATTCTCATATTTATTTTGCTCCCAATCTGTACCAGCAAAAGTACCTTTTACCATCTGATGATTTTTCGAAACCAAAGAATAATCAAGACAGAAAGACTCAGTCTCGAACCAATGTTCTTGGCCTAAAGAATTTGAATTACCTCTATACATTTTACCATTTGAAAGAATACCCACAAAATCTACACCTTGGACGATCGGCATAATCGCATCTACTGCATCATCAAAGTCTAGGCCATTTGCGGTCTTTAACTCATGACTAGAACCACTCCCAGAAGGCATTACAATATATGGATCCTCTAATATTTCTTTTGACTCTATCCTCATTCTATCAATCTCAGCTCTACCTCTTAATAAATCTATGTTTTCATCACCTGATAAAGTAAAACTCCCATTGCAAGTTCTATTATTCGCTATCATCTTCAGTCCAATAGACGAATCATCCACTAATCCTGTCTGCCTAATTTTAGCGTTATTATATCGAATAAACTGACTTTCCTCTCCAGTAAAGGAGGCAGTTAAGACCTCATCTTTACTTAATAAAGAAAATAGTTTTTTTGATAATGATTTAAATTGACTTTCCATTTTATGCTCCTCCAAATACCTGGACATTGCTAAATAGACAAACTGGCGATGCGTGTCCTACTCGAATTACTTGATTTGGTTCGCCTTTTCCACAGTTTGGTGTACCATAGATGCCAAATGTATCCTTATTTCCCACCATTTTTAAACTATTCCAAAAGGGATTGCTTATCCCTCTATAGTTCGGATTTTTTATTGTTTTTGTCAACTTACCATTTTCAATTAACTTGCCATATTCACATCCAAATTGAAACTTATTTCTATAGTCATCAATACTCCATGAACGGTTGCTTTCTACGTATACACCTCTATCAACATTTGATATAATTTCATTAAAAGAAGAATCACCTGGCTCAAGATTTATATTTGCCATTCTATCTATTGGTGCCCTGTTCCATGAACTAGATCTAAAGTTAGCTACGCCATTTATTCCTGATCTGACTTGACTCTCCATACCACCAAGCCCTCTAACCAGAACACCATCTTTAATTAGATGTTCTCTTTCTGCTTTTAATCCACCATCATCATACGCATATGAAGCAAATTCTGATGATACTGTTGGATCAAAGGTGATATTCATATGTTCAGAACCATATTGAAGATTACCAAAGTCTTCAAGTTTAACGAAACTCCAACCAGCATAGTTCCGCTCATCTCCTAGTATTCGATCTACTTCTAGTGCGTGGCCTATGCTTTCATGTATTTGGAGCATCATCTGATCAGATGCAATAACTAAATCCATTTCACCGGTAGGTGTTTCATCAGCTGTCAACAATTCAACAGCCTGTTCCCCAATTTTATTTGCTTGTGATAGTATCTCCATTTGGTCTAAAAACTCCATCCCAGCCTGGCGACAAGTACCTCTCATCCCACCAAATGTACGCGTTTGCTGATTCGAACCATCAACTGCTGTTGCAGAAAGATCAAATTCTATCATCAAAAATTGTTGCCCAATATCACTCCCGTTTGAACTTATAAAATGAAAATTTGTTTCTATAGTACTCGCCAATGAACTTGCACTTACTATTTTATCTGAAACTTTTAAATGTTTGTAAGCCTCTAACAGTAAAACATTCAACTCTTTTGCGGTTACATCTCTAACATCTTTCAAAAATGGAGATTTATAATTGCCCACACTTTTTGGTCGAACCTCTGATGTAAAGCTATGTAAAGCATACTTAGATGCTTTTTTAGCTTGATTGAAGGCGTTTTTAGATGCTCTTGCAACGCCTTCTTTACTAATATCAGGTGTTCCATAATAACCAAACTGTCCATCGACCAGAACCTCTACCATTATTCCATGCGTTGAATGGCGCCCATTTTCTACCGGTACCCCATCACGAATCATGCGAGGCGTATGAGCCTCGTATACTTCTCTAATACCAACCCAGTCAGCTGCTACCTCAACTGCATTTAGCATATCATTAAGATTTGTATCTATCTTCATATAATTTCCTTTATAAATCTAAGTTTAAGAATTTTTTCGGGTCCTTTTTTATCGCTGAGACAACCTTTTCAAAAGCATTAATTATATCATTGGTATCATCGTTAGTTCCAATTAAATGATTTTGCTTTAACCAAACCGCCTGCTTTTCTGCAAACATTTCAGTATTTTTATGACAAATTTTTTTGTATTTCACATCCTTGAACCAGGGATATTCTTTTGAGTTAATAGTAAACAAAGGTTCTTTATATAAGGGTGACCAACCTTTATAAGTGAATACACCTTCTGCCTGCATAGCTTTAAAAAAGACATCTCTTTTAACACCTTCAAATTCTTTTTCAACATATCGACACATGTAAATATGGTTTGAGGACTTTCCACCATCAATACTTTTCATTGGAATTAATCCATCCATTGTATTTAAAGCCTGATCTAAAAGTCTTCTGTTTTTTTCACGTAAAGAAAAATCACTTACTAATGTACTTATTTGTGGAATCAAAATGGCAGCATTTAACGCACTCATTCTTAGATTGCTACCCAATATATGGTGCTCATACCAATCTCCATCACGAACTCTACCACAATTGTGATATGAAAAGCACCTATCGATAAATGATTGATTATTGCTTACAATCGCACCACCTTCACCCGCGCTCATATTTTTAGATGTTTGAAAACTAAAAATGCCACCTAAGCCTAAGGAACCAACTTTTTTGTCATTTAACTGTGCGCCGTGCGCTTGTGCAGCATCTTCAATAATTGGAATATTGTGTCTAACTGATATATCCATAATCCTACTCATATCAGCAGGCGACCCAGCAGTATGAACAGGTATGATTGCCTTTGTATTATTTGAAATTAAATGTTCAATAGATTCTGGATCAATATTACCAGTCTCTAAATCAATATCTGCAAATACAGGGACAGCGTTCGCTAGGACAACAGCAGTTGCAGTTGCAATGAAGGTATAGGATGGAATTATAACCTCATCTCCTGCCTCCACACCTGATGCTTTTAAACTGATCCAAATGGCAGAAGTACCAGAGTGGATTGCTAAAGAAAATTTTGCATTCTGCATTTCTGCAAACTTATCATTAAATGAATCAATTGCAGAGCTACCAATACCCCACTCATCATTCTCAATTGTATCAATTACACTGTTCTTTATGTCATCTGTAATTCTAGGCCAAACCGGAAAAGGTTTAGTCCGAATAGGGGTACCACCAAAGATTGCTAAATCAGAATTCAATATTAATCTTTCATTTTTTATAGAATAAATTTATCTAAACTTACGAAGGTCTTTTACACACAACAATCTTATCGGCAATGAATTATTTATATATATTTCAATTATATATGACATTATGTCATTATAAAAAATTTTAAAATGACAATATATGACATTATGTCACCTACGCGTTATAAAAATGCAAGTAAATAAATTTGGTATAGAATTTGAAAGAATAATGTTGAATTAATTTTAACAAAAAAAAGGAGACAATAATGAAATTAATTAATTTGAATTCTAGACCAATATCTATATTTGATGATATGAATAGAGTAATGAATACGGTGTTAAATAATAATATCTACAAACAGGACATCAAAGAAAACTGGTTGCCAGCTGTAGACATAAATGAAGATAGTTCTTCATTTACCTTAACTGCTGATATACCGGGACTTAATAAATCAGATATTGATATTTCAGTAGAAGATAATATGTTAAGGTTAAGTGGAAATCGAGAATATACAAAAGCAGATAAAGATGTTGAATATCACTATCATGAGCGGAACCATGGTAAGTTTTTTCGATCGTTCAAACTTCCATTAACGGTTGATGAGAAAAAAATATCTGCTGTTTTTAAGAACGGAGTTTTAACTGTTATTTTACCCAAAACAGAAGAAACACAAACTAGTCTTAGAAGCATAAAAGTAAAATAATCTTACATACAAAGAGGAGGAAATTTATTTTTCCTCCTCTTTTATCAATTTTTAGATGCTGCTATTAAAATCAATATCTAGAGCTTTACAGGAATTCTTTAAGTTTTTTTTTCCGTGTCTTGGACCTGAATAAAATAATGTAATTTTTTCATTATTAAACTTTGACTTTATCTGTTTCAATTCATCATTCCAATTCGGATGTCCTATGCTATAGTTCTTTTTTGAATGAGATACTAAATTAATATTAAGATCGTCCTTATAAATATCTTTTGAAACATAAAGCATATTCTTGGGTAGCTCTGAAGCTACTCTATCAATAAAAAAAATATGATATTCAAACATAATGAGCTTGAAATCTTTCCTTAATTCATTTAATAATTTTTTAAACCATTCGAGATAAAACTCATTATCACTAAGCCATATAAAAGACAATTTTTTGACGTTTGACCTTATATTATTTGATCTTTCTCGATAGGCAATATCTTGCATAATTGAGGCAAATTTTGCTACTCCGGTGCCAGCAGCAACAATTATTAAATTTTCACTTTTTAATATATTATCAGTTGATGAGCCATATGGCCCATCAATCCTTATACGGAGTCTATCAACGGTGTCTTGGTTTAACATCTCTATCGTTTTATTATATATTTTTTCAGGCCATAGGCCATTAGCTTTGATATTTAAAAAAACTGAATCACTATTACTTGCACTGACTATATTAAATGGATACCACTCTAGTTTTGATATCCATGGGCAGTTAATGTAAACATAGTCCCCTGATTTATAATTAAACCAATCAGGTTTTATAAATGAAAATGATATATTTTTTTCAGGTAATATCTGTAATGAATCGATAGATATATCTAATTTATTTTTGGCTCGGTTTAATATTATATTATAAAAATAAATAAGTCTTGGTACTAATAACCATTGGAGGATACTCAGATCTTGTACCTGTACTTTATACGATTTTGATTGAGTTTTTAACTTCGATTCAACAATAAACTCTTTCCGATTTGGATTAAACCATGAGACTGGGTTCACCGCTAAGCTATTTATTAAATCTGGATAATTTTCAACAAGACTTAAAAATTCATCAAAGTCTATTACACCGTTATGATCTAAATCTGCAGTTTTAAAAAACTCATCAACAATTAAATCTACCTGATAAATATCAAACTCTAGATTATTTTCTAAAAGTATATTTTTAATAAGTACTTTTAGCTCTTTGCGATCTATATCACCACTAGCATCAAAATCATGTATGTCGAAAGCAAATCTAATTTTTTCTTCTTTTTCACCATTGATAAGAGATTCAATTCCAGATATAAACTCATTTATATCTAAATAATCATTATGGTCTTTATCAAAAATATCAAAAATCCGATTAACTATTTTTTCATTATTTATAGAGAGACCTTTGCTAAACTCATCTCGATCAATTTTATTATCATCTCCTGCAATCTCACGGAATTTATTCTTTAATTCAATTAAAAAAGGACCACTTAGTTTATGTGATTGATTTACCATTTTTTTATATGCTCATAAAAGAAGACGTTTATATTATCTAGAGTAATCACTAATATAGAACTAATAATTAAGTGAATATAGATAAATGATACACGATACTATTTTAAGCACAATTGGGGATACTCCGGTTGTAAAAATTAACAAAATTTCTAAAGAGTTAGACTGTAACCTCTTTGCCAAATGTGAGTTCTTTAATCCTGGTGGATCAGTTAAAGATAGGATAGGCTGGAAGATGGTTGAAGACGCAGAAAAATCTGGACGAATAAAACCTGGTGATACCTTAATAGAGCCTACGTCTGGAAATACAGGGCAAGGAATAGCTCTAGCAGCTGCCGTAAAAGGATATAAATGCATTATTACTATGCCAGAAAAAATGAGCCAAGAAAAACAAATCGTTCTCGAATCACTTGGTGCAAAAATTGTAAGAACACCGACCGAAGCACTTTCTAGTGATCCGGATAGCCACATCTCTGTTGCGAAAAAGCTACAAAAAGAAATAAAAAATTCACATATTTTAGATCAATACTCAAACCCGTCAAATCCTAATGCACATTATGAAGGTACTGCTGAAGAAATAATTAAAGATTTTGGTAGCGATCTTGACATGATTGTTATATCTGTTGGAACTGGTGGTACAATAACAGGAGTAGCAAAACGTTTAAAAAAAGAATTACCAAATATAAAAATTGTTGGAGCCGATCCAGTCGGGTCAATACTTGGTGGAGGTGATGGAATTAGTTCATATCTCGTAGAAGGAATAGGCTATGATTTTATTCCTGATGTACTAGATAATAATCTAATTGATCAATATATAAAAACACATGATGAGGAGTCGTTTATTATGGCCAGAAGACTAATCAAAGAAGAAGGACTACTATGTGGAGGCTCTTGTGGAGCTACAATGGTCGCGGCCTTGCAAGCTGCATCAGAACTCAAGCCTGGACAAAACTGCCTTGTTATTTTAGCCGATAGCATACGGAATTACATGACAAAATTTCCAAGAGATGAGTGGATGAAGCATAATGGATTTAAAATCTGATAAATTCTAGAAAATATCTTTTAATATTATTAATTATCCCCTTCCTATTGTTGTTATTAACAATAGTTAATTATCGTATATCTAATCCCGAACTACAATGGAATTGGGATAAAATCAAAACAGATAAAATTTATTTTCCAAATGATTTTATGTGGGGTACTGCAACTGCTGCACATCAGGTTGAAGGTAATAACACTAATAACAATTGGTATCGTTTTGAGCATCAAAAAGACAGCAACGGTAAACCACGAATACACAATAATGATAAGTCGGGTCTAGCTGCTGACCACTGGAATAGATATAATCAAGATATAGGCCTAATGAATAAATTAGGTGTTAAGTACTATCGGTTCTCAGTAGAATGGAGCAAAATTGAACCAGAAAATGGAATATTCAATGCAAAAGCACTTGAACACTATCGAGATCTTTGTATTGCTCTAATCGACTCAGGACTTACACCTGTAGTTACCCTTCATCATTTTACACACCCAATTTGGTTTGAAGACCTTGGAGGGTTTGAAAAAGAAGAAAATATAAAACATTATTTAGAATTTTCAGAAATTGTATTTAATAAACTATCTGATCTAGTTCCTTATTGGTGTACAATCAATGAGCCTGCTGTGTATGTATCCCAAGGATATTTTAATGGTGTCTTCCCACCAGGTAAAAAGGACCCAGTTCTCGCTGGTTATGTAATGAAAAATTTATTAAATGCACATGTAAGGGTCTTTAGACATCTAAAATCACTTCCAAATGGTAAGAATGTTCAAATTGGCCTTGTCAAAAACATTACTCAATTTGATCCATTAAGAAGGTGGCATATTCTTGATTGGTATTTTAGCAGGATACTAAATGATATTTTTACAAACAATACTATAGATTTATTATCAACAGGTAATTTCAATTTTTATTTGCCCGGAATGGCAAATATTTCATTTAAAAATACAGACGCAATTGGTGCAATAGACTTTATTGGATTAAATTATTATTCTAGGTGGCATGTTAAAGGGCACTTTAACGCTACAAACCCTTTTACATTTGAAACAAGGCTAGAGGATATACAAACTGACATGCCTTACTCAATATATCCAGAAGGATTTTACAGAGCGATTCAAACCATAAGTAACTTAAATAAACCAATAATTATAACAGAAAACGGGATAGCTGATGATAAGGATGATAGAAGAAAATTATTCATAGAAAGATATCTGTATGCCTTATATAAAGCTATGATGGACGGCTATGATATAAGAGGATATTTTTATTGGACTTTAATGGATAATTTTGAATGGGCCGAAGGGTATAAAATGAAGTTTGGCCTATATGAGGTTGATTTCACTACCCAAAATAGAAAGCTCAGAAAAGGCAGCCTAGCCTTTTCTAATATAGTCAAGCAACCAACAGCAAATAAACGTGGCTATATAGTCTCTATAGGCGATCAAGCACCTGATCTTTTATTAGAATACACAACTGGAGAAACTGTGCAACTCTCAGATTTTTTAGGTCAGGTTGTAGTTTTACAATTTACTGCAAGTTGGTGTTCAGTTTGTATTCAAGAAATGCCGCATCTAGAAAAAGAAGTTTGGAATACGTATAAAGATAGAGGATTAATGTTAATAGGTATAGATAAAGACGAACCTTTAGATGTTGTGAAAAAGTTTCAAAAAAAAGTTGGTACTACTTATCCAATCGCTCTTGATCCTGGCGCCAAACATTTTTCTAAATTTGCACATATTAACTCTGGAGTGACTCGAAATATTGTAATCGATAAAAATGGTAAAATTGCATTTTTAACTAGATTGTTTGATAAAGAAGAGTTTCAGACTATGATAAATAAAATTGATTTATTAATACAAGAATAATATCAATCAACACCTTTTAAAAGAGACTCATAATAATTAGTTACATTATCATAATTAACATTTTCTAAAAACACCGAAAAAGAAAAAAAACAGATTAAATAATTTATGTCAACTGCCCACGGTGGAATAAAATTCGGCTTTTTGATCAATCCTTCTTTATATAAACTATAGATAATAGGAATATCATCTAAATCTATCTTTCCTGAAAATAGCAATTCAATACATTCAGTTTTACCTTGCGAGATAGCAGACCTGAAAAAGTTATATACCCTTATTAATCCATCGAGATAAACAAGGTCTTTAGTAAAAGGCGCACCACCAGTTAACACCCCTCCTCTAAAAACACGCCTTGTACTTTCAAAGGCTTGGTTATTAGAGTTATTTTTTTTAACAAAATATTTGAACACTTCAATAAAATCGGCACCATCAATTGCCATTTGAATCGCAAGGACTCTATCTGATATCCTTCTCATACGATCAACATCAATAGACCCTGTAATAAATTCGGAGAATACAGCAAGACCTTCCTGTGTTTTTGTAATACCACCATAATTAGAT
>NHJO01000007.1 GCA_002169695.1 bacterium TMED217 | reverse complement strand
TAATAAGCCCAATCTGCCATAGATCCTTGATCACCACTCCAACCAGCTCCAAGAATGATACTCCCAAGTAAACCATTGTATTCTTCAGGATAGTAAATAGTTACATCAGCATATTGAGTACCTAACTGCATTCCATCCTCCTGAGAGTAATTAGCAACTTCATAAGGTCCATAATTCGTATTGCCACCACCGCCGCCGCCTACTTCTTCGCATACATTTGCATCTGAATTCCATTGGCAATAAGCGCTCCAATATTCACAGTCAGCCTGGGTTAGGTCAGAACATTCTGCATATAAAATCTGAGTAAAATAAATTAAAATTATTGATAATGTATTTTTCATAATTATTAAAATTACTAAATGATTTTATTAATGATTAAAAGTATTTCACCGTTATTTATTTATAGTTAATATAGAATTGTATTGGAGCAAATATGGGCGATTATAATAAAATTATAGGGTTGGACTTTCTATTATAAAATATTTGCCCCAATACGATTAATAAAAATTTATTTCTTAAAAAACTCTATATATTCTTTGAAACGATTTTTTGAACCAAAAGTTCCTTCTCAAATAAAATTTCAATTTTAGAAGATATAAGAATTCATTTTGATTAGCATTCTTTAAAATTAAAACGTCTATATAATTAGGTCTACTCACAAAAAATTAAACACTTCTAAAAATCGACCTAATAAATCTTATAGAGCGGACAACGGGATTCAAACCCACGACCTCCAGCTTGGGAAGCTGATGCTCTATCAACTAAGCTACACCCGCAAAAATATATTTATTTTAACAAGACCATTTTCTTAGAATCATTAAATGCACCTGCTTTAATTTGATAAATATACATACCGGCAGCGACGCGTTTACCCAGAGTATTTGTAGCATCCCATTTTATAGTTTTATATCCAGCACTTTGATTATTATCCACCAATGTTTTTACATGTCTTCCCATAATGTCAAACACAGCAATAAATGTATGTTCATCCTTTGGTAGATCATATTTAATACTGGTTAATGGATTAAATGGATTGGGGTAGTTTTGATATAATTCAAATACTGTTGGTAGAAGGTTATTATCTTGAGCTGCCAAAGAACTAAAAGTAGAATTAATCGTACCTGGAGTTCCATGGCTAGAAATTGATGATGACCAACTAGCGGCCTGACTATTATCAAGCTCAGGATTTATTAATTCTAATGTTGCTCCATTTCCATCTGGCTCTGATGGCCATGGATCAGAATCATCATACTCTACTAAATCTACAAGAACTCCTGAACTATCCAATAGGCGAAGTACCTCCCCACCGCCAGAAAAACCAAAGCCTAAATCTCCTATAAAATTATTTACTTCTGTGTAGAGATTTGAAAAACTAGTACTATCTTGGCAAAGGACTAAATAACCACCTGCTTCCAATGTTACACTATCATTAAAAGCATATACATGTGAATCATCTTCATCAAGAAAACGCCATCCCGATAGATTTATAATCTGAGCAGAATAATTATATAATTCTATCCAGTCTCCAGAATCAAAATTATCATCCGAGTTATAGTTAATCTCATTGATTGTAATAAGATTCTGGTATTGATTGGTCGTTTCCATAAAATTAGCAATAATATTGATTGGTTCATCAAGATATAGTATAACACTGTCTTCAAAAGAACTCAAACCAGACCAGTGAGAGAATTCATATCCAAATTTCGGAATAGCTTTTATTGTAATTGGTACATCTGAAAAATACTTACCAGACCATCCTTGTTTATTAATATTTAAAGTGTTTAATCTAACATGACCCATTTCCATATCATTTGTATATACTGAAATATTATTACTTGGCCCATCAAGATCAAAAATCTCCACCATCTCATTCCTAGCATTATCCGGTCTATAACTTGCAAAATTTGTCATAAGCTGAATAGCTGAGTTGTATTGAGAAATATTATTTGGAGTATAAGAATCATAAATATTTGGACCATAGCGGTTAATATGATCTAATACATAAGGTTCTATAATTGTTTTGAGACTATCCATTAGATATAGTGTATGTTCCGTACTATAGGTTGTATTGATCCTATCGCAATATGTATTAATAAATTGTTGTCTAAACCCTGGATTATCTAAAAAAGAAGTAAAAATAGAAGTGGCCCAAGTAGGATTATTAAATATATTTCCATCTCCATATGAATGATCAAGCATATTATAATTTTCATAAGAACCAATATATCCAATTACCAAATCTGTCCATCGTTCAAATCCAAAATCACTATCAAACATAATATGCCGCCATTTACCATCAGCAGATTTTGATTTAAAAAGTTTATTATTATTTCCTGGCCAATCAAAGTTCATGACAAATATTTGAGCAATGTGATATTCTATTAAATTATCTACATCATACTGGCTTGCAGCATACTCATAATTGCTCTGGATACTAAGATCATTATTGCTGATAAATTGTTTTAATTCAATATAATCCTCTGTAGAACCATGTACCAGTTCAGGGTCTGGTGTGGATGATATAGTTGATAAAAGATCAAGATTATCTGGGTCAATGCCATAGTGCGTTTCTATATAATGCTCATTTACTTTTTCTCGAATATTTTGAATACCCCAAAATTCACCATTAACATAAACCACAGCAGGTCTATAGTCTTGAACGCCTACACCATTTTCACTGGCTAACGATGTATGAAATCCATCTCTGAACATGACATTGTCTTGGCCATGCGCACGTAAGATAAATGTTTCATAACTATCAATATCACTATCTGGAAATAATTTATAATCAATTTCGCCTTTTCCATAAACACTCCTAGCAAAAAATGAAAATGACTTCTGAGCTTCCGCACGTGACCAACCACCAAATATTTTCATGCCTAAGTTTTGCTTAAAACCAATTTCACCTCCAGGTTCAAAAAATTCAATGTGTGCCTCTTTTTCCCAATCTTCCCAAAAGTTAGACCCGTAATAAGGATACCAAGGATAAAAAGAATTTCCTGCTACATGTATACCTATATTTGGATTCCATAGATCATTTGGTGCTATGGCTATGGATATTATTGGAAGAGTAGTGTTGACCTGGTCAAAAATATAGCTATGAGTAATTACTCGACTCTGCACATGATCTGGAGCAATAGCTATAGCACGTATTATTATACCATTGTATGTTGGATTAAAACTAAGACCATAATCATCAGGCGTTTGAGTACCACTAGTTAAAAGAGCATTATTAATTGAAATAAAATTATTATAAACGTTAGAGTTTGTATTTGGCTTAGATCCATCTGTGGTGTAGTAAATCGTTGCGTCTTCGGTCTCAGACATCAAAAAAAGATTAAAATAATTTTCTTTAAATCCACCACTATCAGAAAATACAGGTTCAGATGTATAGCCAAAATACCCTTGCGATGCATCATTTGATGACTCTGGCGTCGGTTCACTAAATAACACAAATGCTCCATCACCATCATTTTGATAGCCATAGGATAAATTTTTCTCCATGCTTGGTACAAATAAACTATCTATAATATTAGAACCCTGGTCGCTTAGATAAATAGTTTCACCATTAGATGAGATTTTAAAATTGGTATGTAAATATGGATCTTGAAAATCTAATAGATCTGTAAAAAAATTTAACGTATTCATAGTATCACTATGAATATCAGTAAAAAACCCACCATTTATAATTTGACTTCCATCAATAAAAATTGAATAGTTCCCTGGAGAATAAAATGTAGGATCCGAACTGTGAACATTTGTATTATAAGTCACATTATCAAAAAACACAGATCCATTATTTGCCCCACTTGGATTATTATAGACCACTACAACATGGGTATTAAGGGCTCCTTCTGGTGCGACTGCTGATGCACTAAGTTTGTGCCATATGTCCTGCTCTGAACTATTATCAATTGTGTTTGTGATTTGCTCACTTATGATATAAGGCCCAAAAAAACCCCATCCCCAGAATTCAATTTTAGCATAAGCGCTTTGACCTGGAAGCATAGGGTTGTCGTTATTATGTTTTGCGAAGACTTCGACATAGTGCGATGCACCAGTAACAACACCAACCTCTTGCCAAAAGGCAACATACCCTGTAGAAGTTGATCCATAAAGCTCTAGTGATTTATAACTATCATTATGCCCTTCGCCTTGAGTCTGATTCCAATTGCCACTATTTATATCTGTCGGCCAGACGCTCCACCCTCCATCAGATTCAAAATCGTTGTTATACACTTCTATTGGTATACCATCCTCACAGCAGATACCATCTCCCCAGGTGTCCATTATTGTAAACTGATAATCACCCTGTGGAACGCTGTAAGACCATTCATAACTATAATTTGGGATAGTCATTGAACCAGACACTTCTCCCCCTATGAAATATCCTTCACCACCTATTCCTTCTAAAGACCAAGATGTCTCACTAGGATAATTATCAGTATTAATTCGTATTTTAATTTCAGTTGTTTCATTTGGTAAAGGTGGATTGGTATAAAAAAAAGAAAGAATCGGAAGTGCAGTTAGATCAGTCAGGTTTTCGCTAGCATTATGCACCTGTAAAGCTAGTACATTATCGCCTTGTATTAAGTAGTCTTGGACATCCTCAATTAAAAACTTCTCAGGTTTTAAACCTTGATAAATTTTAGCTTCTACATTCGTCTCTGCTTGCTGATCGAATAAAACCTCAGATCCAGATATTCCTAAATTTTCCCTTATAATCTCATTCCCATTAATATAAGCAACAAAGCCATCATCATAATCCATATGTAATAGCCCATGGACGATATTATCGATATTATCAATCTGGAAAGTCTTACGCATAAATATAGATATTACTGGTTCAATAGAAGTCATATCGTCACCATCCCCGTATCCTATTGAAGATGGCCCGATAAACCAACCAGCATCGTCATAGTCTATAGTATTCCATTGAGTTGGGATATTTATTGAACCAGGTTTATATCTCCAATTTGCTCCAAAGTTAATTACTGGTACCCAATCACCTTTTGGCCATAATGATCTATCTTTATCGCTAGCAAATACTAATAAATGTTCATTAGGACTTAGCATCCCGTTTGGAAATCTCCATTGATTTAACTGATCTCGATCATCAGATAAATAATAATTAAACATATCTAATGAATCATTATGTTTATTATATATTTCTATCCAATCAGGACTAGAACCATCCTCGTCAAAAACAGCGCTAATATTTTTAGACATAGATTCGTTAATTATTAATTCTTGAGGATGTGAAATACCGGCAATTAATAGTAAACCTAATATTATTTTTGACTTCATATTATTTTATTCTTTCAAATTACATATTATTTATTTATTCAGATTTTTTAGATAAGGACTTTAAGGTAAAATTAAAAAAAATGAAAAATTTCTTTTTAATTACAAGATTAGAATTGACAAAAAAAGTTACAATTTCTATATTACATCTCGCCAATCAAGCAAATAATTTTGCTTTAATATGTCAGCCTCTAATTTTATAAAAAATACTCATAGAGTATAACAATCACATACCAAATAGGATGTAAATATGGCAGAAGCAATTGAATTAAACTTACCACTTGGCGAAGACGGAACTGAGTCAGTCGAAAAAATAATCAAACCCTTACTCAATCTAAATAGAGATAATCAAGAACCAGAAGATAAAATAGATCCATATGATATAGAAAATTACTATACAGATGACACTCTAGGTTCAGACGTACTCAAACAGAAATACTTAGCGCCTAATGAAAAGCACCCACACGAGATGTGGAAAAGACAAGCTAAGGCACTAGCTAGTGTTGAAAAAAATAAAAGTAGTAAAGAAAAATGGGAAGAAAAATTTTATTCAATCCTTGAAAATTTCAAATTTGTGCCCGGTGGTAGAATTATGCATGGAGCGGGGCGTGAAGACATAACAACAACACTAAATAATTGTTATGTGGTTGCAGTAAAGGATGATTCAATTAAATCAATCTATAATACAATTATTGAAGAAGCTTTAACATACAAATATGGTGGAGGGTGTGGCCACGACCTCTCTCTTCTTCGCCCATCAGGTGATGCTATTAATGGTACAGGCGGTGACTCATGTGGCCCAACTGGATTTATGAATCTATTTAGTGAGAATACAAATACAATTGCACAGCATGGACGCAGAGGTGCGAATATGCAAACACTAAGAATAGACCACCCAGATATAGAAAAATTTATTAAGATAAAAATGAATGATGTTAATATGGTCAAATATTCAAATATCTCTGTCCTATTAACTCACAAATTCATGGATGCTGTAAAAAAGGATACAGATTTTGACCTAGTCTTTGATGGTACAGTTTATGAAACCATCAAAGCAAAAGATTTATGGAATAAAATAATCAATAGTGCTCATGCGAGTGCTGAACCAGGCCTTTTATTTTGGGATACAATGACTGACTATCATAACGCAGAGTATTGTTCTCCATTAGTTTCTACAAATCCTTGCGCTGAACAACCACTGCCTGATGGTGGCTGTTGTAATCTTGGAGCTATTAATTTAGAACGTTTCGTTGACGATAATCATAATTTTATGATAGAAGAATTCAAAAATACCGTAGAAATAGGTACTAGGTTTTTAGATAATGTGGTTGATTATAACATGGAGAGGCATGCACTCGAAGACCAAAAAAAGAATGCAACTAATGATAGAAGAGTAGGATTAGGGATACTTGGATTAGGTGATATGCTAGTTCGTATGGGAATAAAATATGATAGTGAAGATGCAGTGCAAACGATAGATCAAATTATGACTATCTTTAGAGACACCGCATATGAGACTAGTATAGAACTAGCAAAGGAAAAAGGTCAATTCCCAAATTTTGATTGGAAAGGATATAATAAAAGTAAATTTATAAAGACACTTCCTAAAACAATCAAAAATAAAATCAAAAATAACGGTATTAGAAACTCCACTCTTACTACAGTTGCCCCTACCGGAAGTGGCGCAATTGTTGCTAGAGTTACATCTGGAATTGAACCAATATTCGCAACATCATATAATAGAATGGTAAAAAAGAATGACGGAGGTTATGGTAAAGAATTTGAACAATACACAGTATATCATCCTATTATTAAAGAACTATTCAAAACAGATGAGGATTTACCAGATTATGTTACAACAGCACATAATATAGACCCATTTTTCAGAGTAAAAATGCAAGGAACACTACAGAAATATATAGATTCATCCATCTCATCTACGGTTAATCTTCGTAAAGATATACCAGTAGAAACAGTAGCTGATATTTATATGACCGCATATGATAATGGATTAAAAGGTATAACCGTTTATCGCGAAGGAAGTAGAGAAGGAATCTTAATTACAAATGATGAAAAAGATAAAGATTCAGAACAAAACTTAGATTCCGTTAAAAAAATTGTCGAAGAAAAACAGCCAAGAATAAGACCAACACAAACACAAGGACTTACTAGAAGAATAAAAACTGGAGAGGGCACTCTTTATATTACAATCAATGAAGATGAAAAAGGACTTTGTGAAGTGTTTACAACAATTGGTAAAGCAGGCGGAAATGCCGCGGCACAATCAGAGGCTATCAGCAGACTTATATCCCTAGCGTTAAGGTCAGGTGTTAATCCACAGTCAATTGTACGACAACTGAAAGGGATTTCTGGCCCAAACCCAACATGGGAAGATGGGAGACTTATTCTATCAACACCAGACGCTATAGGCAAAGCTCTCGATGACTATTTACATGAGAAAAATCAAAATCCTGATAACGAACAAGATAAAAAATTATTAATTACAATGGAAACTGACAAAAAAAATAAATCAGAGACAAAAACAAATTTAATGATGTGTAAGAGCTGTGATAGTAGAAGTGTTGTAAATGAGGCTGGATGTTTGACCTGCCAAAGTTGTGGCTGGTCAAAATGCGATTAATTATATAATATCAGTTTAAACTTCCATCAGTTCTTTTTCTTTTTTTTCTTGATGACTATTTAATCCTTTAATGTGTTCATCGGTGATACTTTGTAATTCAGTCTCCCGTCCTTTAATTTCATCTTCACTAATATTTTCCTCTTTTCCATAGTCATGTATACGATGAAGTGCATCTCTACGGACATTTCGCACAGCGATTCTTCCATCTTCAATAATTTTATGTGTAAACTTAATTAATTCAACTCTACGTTCTTCAGATAAAGATGGTATAGGGATAAGAACCGATGTCCCGTTATTTCCAGGAGTATAGCCTAAATTTGCATCCAATATAGCTTTTTCAATAATTGGAATTAATGACTTTTCATAGGGCTGTAGAGTGATTAATCTAGGTTCAGGTACTGAAACAGTAGAAACTTGATTTAATGGTGTTAGTGTACCATAATAATCAACAACAATACCATCAAAAATTTCAGGATTAGCTCTCCCGGTTCTTATTTTATTTAATTCACTCTGTGTATGATTTAATGCTTGATCCATCCGAGAAAAAGCATCTTTATGAATATCATCTAACATTTAATTACCTATTATTGTACCTATATTACTTCCCATAATTATATCTAACAAGTTCCCCGATTTTTTTATATTAAAAACATTAATAGGAATATTATTTTCGCTACAAAGTGTAATCGCTGTCATATCCATAACTCTAAGATTGTCTTGTATTACTTTTTGGTAAGACAAATTTTTATATTTCTTTGCATTTGTATATTTCTCAGGATCCTTATCAAAAACCCCATCCACCTTCGTGCCTTTTAAAACAATTTCAGAGCCCAATTCTGTAGCTCTAAGAGCAGCAGCTGAATCTGTAGTGAAAAAAGGGTTCCCTGTACCTCCAGCGATTATAACAATCCTACCTTTTTCCATATGTCTAATGGCTCTTCTTCTTATATATGGCTCAGCAATTTGAGTAACATTTATAGCCGACAAAGTTCTCGTTTCACATCCTATTTTTTCTAATGAATCTTGAAGAGAGATAGCATTCATAATAGTAGCTAACATACCTAAATAATCTCCGGTAACTCTATCCATCCCTCCTGCAGCAGCTTCCATACCTCTAAATATATTTCCAGCTCCAATTATTAATCCGATATCCACATTGGCGTCATATATTGGTTTAATTTGTTCAGCTAAATAAGATACTTTATCTGGTGAGATTCCAAAACCATAGTCATTAGAGAGAACCTCTCCGCTAAGTTTGAGAAGAACTCGGCTAAATACAGGTTCTGACATTTATAAAAATTAATTTTCTCCGGTTGATATACTCAACTCACCAACAGCAAATCGAGTATATCTACTAATAGTAATGTTTTCTCCAAGAGTGGCAATCGTCTCTGTCATTATGTCTACAACTTTTTTATCAGAATTTTTGATATAGACCTGTTCCATGAGGCAATTTTCTTGGAAGAATTTATTCATTCTACCTTCAACCATTTTTTCAATAATATTATCTGGTTTCCCTGATGATTTTGCTTGATCAGCATAAATTTCTTTTTCTTTAGCGATCATTGCTTCATCTATAGAACTTCTATCTAGCGATATAGGATTAGTAGCCGCAATTTGCATTGCTACATTTTTTACTAATTCAATAAAACTTTTATTTTTTGCAACAAAATCCGTTTCGCAATTTACTTCAATTAAAACACCAATTCTTCCACCTGCATGTATATAAGAATAAACTATTCCTTCTTTAGTATCTCTAGAACCTTTTTTTTCAGCCTTTGCAATACCAGATTTCCTTAAGTGATCAATTGCTTTGTCTATATCTCCATCTGATTCTTTGAGCGCATTTTTACAATCCATCATACCAGCACCAGTTTTATTTCTTAATTCTTTTACTGTTTTTGCATCAATACTCATAATAATTATTCTTCTTCATCTTTAATAGCATTATCAATACTGTTTAGTTCGGTTTCGGAATCTACATTATTTCGATTCGCATCATCTTTTTTAGAGCCTTTTATCTCAAGTATTGAGTCAGAAATACTTCCTATCAAAAGTTGTATAGTTCTGATAGAATCATCATTAGCTGGAATTGGATAACTAATCTTATTTGGATCAGTATTTGAATCAATAATTGCAACAACAGGAATACCCATGCTTGTTGCTTCTTTTATTGCTGTATCTTCATATTGCCCATCAACAATAACTACAGCATCAGGTGGTTTTCTCATATCTTTAATACCACGATGCTGATCAGAAAGCTTAACTCTTTCACGATTAAGCATCTGAGTTTCTTTTTTTGTTAGATTTTCATAAAGGCTAGAACCTTCTTTCTCCAATAATTTTAATCTTTTTATACTTTTCTTTATAGTAGTAAAATTTGTTAAAGATCCTCCTAGCCACCTTTCAACAATATAAAACATCCCGCACCTATCAGCTTCCTGCTGTACAATATCTTTTGCCTGTTTTTTTGTACCTACAAATAAAATTTCCCCATTTTTCTTAACAACACTTTGAATAAAGTCCATCGCCTTATTAAAAGAAGTTATCGTTTCTTCAAGATTAATGATATGAACACCATTTTTTTCTAAAAGAATATATGGTTTGAAATTAGGATGCCATTTTCTAGTCACATGACCAAAGTGCGCTCCAGTGTCTAATAAATCTTCAAATTTAATAAAAGCCATTTTTTATATATTTATCGTTTAGAGAATTGAAATTTCTTACGGGCACCAGGCTGACCAGGTTTTTTTCTTTCTACTTTTCTAGAGTCTCTAGTAAGGAGTCCTTTAGATTTTAGAGCCGGTCTATAATCTGGATTTGCATTTAATAGTGCTCTAGATATTCCAAGGCGAATAGCACCTGCTTGCCCAGTCAGACCCCCTCCTCGAACATTTACATTTATATCGAATCTATTATCTTGATCAATAGCTGCTAGAGGTTGTTTAATAACCGTTATAAGGCTCTCACGCGGCATATATTCATTAATATTATTACCATTAATATTAATATTACCTTTTCCTGGAGAAGTTATTGAAACACGAGCAACTGACCTTTTGCGTTTTCCTGTTCCAATATATTGTTGTTTTGTAGCCAAACTAAATCTCTAATATTTTTGGGTTTTGAGCTATATGTGGATGATCAGACCCCGAATAAACTTTTAAATGTCCTAACATTCTTCTTCCCAGTTTATTATGAGGAAGCATTCCTTTAACTGCCTTCTCAATTATTCTCTCAGGATATGTCCTTCTTAAGTGTGCTAAACTAGTCATTTTAACACCGCCAACATATCCGGTGTGTCTAAAATACGATTTATTATTTTCTTTATTTCCCGTTACCATCACTTTTTCTGCATTAACAACAACTACACAGTCACCATTATCCATGTGAGGAACAAAATTGACTTTATGCTTCCCTCTTAGGATTTGTGCAATTTTACTAGCAAGCCTCCCTAAGATTTGGGATTCTGCGTCAGCTATCCACCAATCTTTTTCAATTTCCGATATTTTTAATGTCTTTGTCTTCATTTATAAAACAATTAAGCCGACAAACTTATATTAATTATAAAAAAATTTCAATCTTTATTAATAGGAAAATTTGATTATCAAATTTGAGAGAGATATCCTTTAGAAATTGTGTACTTTATTTTACCGGAGAGCTCTTTCCCATAAAAAGGTGAGTTAATAGATTTAGAAAAAACATTATTTTTTTTAAATGTCCAATTTTGGTTAGAATCAAATAAAACTAGCTCAGCTTCTTTTCCTATATCCAATAAATTATAATCAAAACCCATTATTTTTCTTGGAGATACCGTTAAAAGCTTCACCAGATTAATGAGGCTTAATCCTTCTTCATCAACTAATATTTTTTTAACTATACCGAAGCAAGATTCTAAACCAATCATGCCAAATGAAGCGCAATCAAACGTAGTTTCTTTTTCATACAGGCTATGAGGAGCATGATCTGTTGCTATACAATCAATGACTCCTTGCTTAATACCTTTGATTAATGCTTTTCTTGACCTATTATTTCTTATTGGAGGCGCAACTTTTAAATTTGTGTTATAGCTCAGTAAATCCTCATCATTGAAAAACAAATGATGAGGCGTAACCTCAGCTGTAATCTTATTATTAGAACACTTCATTTCTTTTATATTAACGACTGAAGCAGCTGTACTGACATGGGGAACATGCAACTTAGCACCTGTAATATCAGCTAATTTTAAATCTCTATATACCATTGTTGACTCAGCTATGCTAGGATTTCCATTTAAACCTAGTCTTGTAGATATTATACCTTCATTCATCACCCCATCACATCGCAAACAATCATCTTCTGCATGATTTATAATCGGGACATCAAGCATTTTAGAATATTCTAAAGCTTTTCGCATCACAAGTCCATTCTGAATAGGTATACCATCATCGCTAAAGGCTATAGCTCCTACTTTTTTCATTAAGCCCATCTCACTTATTTCTTTACCTTTTTGTCTTTTTGTTACTGCACCAATTGGATGAATATGTATAGGGCATTTTTTTGATTTTTCAATTATATATTTAATATACTCTGGAGAATCAATCGTAGGCTTTGTATTAGGCATGGTGCAAACCCGAGTAAACCCTCCAGCTAAAGCAGCTTTAGACCCAGACTCTAATGTTTCTTTATCTTCATACCCAGGATCTCTAAAATGAACATGCAAATCACAAAATCCTTGAGTAAGAGTTAAGCCCCCACAATTAATAATTTTAATATCTTTAGAAAACTCAAATTGCCCAATATTAGCAATATTTCCATTTACTAATAGAACATCACCTTTTTTATTGGTTTCATTTAAAGGATCTAAGATTTCTACATTTTGTAATAATAATTTTTCTGGTAATCTTTCCGTCTTCATTTAACCTTCCTCTTTAGATCCTAACAATAAGTATAAAATCGACATTCTAGAAGCTACTCCATTAAGAACTTGATCTAAAATTATAGCTTGATCACTATCTGCTACGCGATCATCTATTTCTACTCCACGATTCATTGGCCCTGGATGCATTATAACTAGCTCATTTCCTCTTCTAGCTAGCCTTTCCTCTGTAACTCCAAACAGCGTTCTATATTCTCGTTCAGAGGGTATTATCCCTATACCCATTCTCTCTCTTTGAATTCTTAAAACATTAACCGCATCTGCCCATTCTATAACCTCATCAATATTATAATTAACTTTTACTCCTAGATTGATAATATTATCAGGAATCAAATTTGGTGGCCCGCAGAGAGTCACATTCGCTCCCATAGTTACCAATCCATAGATGTTACTTCTTGCTACTCTGCTATGATTAATATCTCCAATGATTCCAACATTAAGACCTTTAATATACCCGAACTTTTCCTTTAGGCTCATCATATCTAAAATTGCCTGAGTAGGATGTTCATGCGTACCATCACCAGCATTTATAACTACAGCATCAATAAAATCAGTAAGATGTTTTGGCGCTCCAGGCGTTGGATGCCTCATAACGACTGCATCGATTTTCATAGCCTCAATATTCTGAGCAGTATCTTTAAAACTCTCACCTTTTTTCAAACTACTTGTTGGTGCAGAGAAATTAACTGTGTCTGCGCTCAACCTTTTTTGTGCTAACTCAAAACTAATTCGTGTTCGTGTTGAATTTTCGAAAAATAAGTTAACCACGGTAATACCTTTTAAAGAAGGTACCTTTTTAATAGGCCTATCAAGCACCTCTCTAAAGGTAAACGCAGTTTCTATAATATTCTGAATATCTTCTTTAGGATAATCTTCTAACTTTAATAAATGCTTATCTTTTAACATATTTAATCAACATTTTTAACAAGAAAAACGCCTTCCTCATTATCAGATTCTCTTAAACGAACATCAACATGCTCTCCACTATTAGTGGGTATATTTTTACCTATAAAATCAGCTCTTATTGGTAACTCTCTATGCCCTCTATCAATTAAGACAGCAAGTCTCACTAATGATGGTCTACCAAAGCTATTAATCTCATCAAGAGCTGCTCGAATTGTTCGACCAGAATAGAGCACATCATCGACTAGAACGACAACTTTATCATCAAGAGAAAAACTTATTTTTGTTTCTCTTATCTCTGGCATTAATAACCTGTCTCTAAAATCATCTCTATGAAAAGTTATATCTAATGACCCTAGAGGAATATCTATGTTAGTAATTTTTAGAATAATTTCATTTATTCTCTGAGCAATAGGGACTCCTCTATTATGAATTCCTAGCATAACGATATTATCAATATCATTATGATTTTCAACAATCTCATGACTAATTCGAATTAGTTTTTTTTCAATGTCCTTAGATGAAAGTATTTGTACATTTTTTTTCATTTTTATTATAAAAAAACCTCCTGAATAAGACAAAAAGACTCATAAGGAGGTGTTATTATATATCCTTACCAGTCTCTCTGTACTAGTTTAAAGGCAATATTGTGATTGAAGGTTACTAAAAGATGATGAATTAATGAAGCTAAAACAAAATAAAAGGTTAAATAAAATTATAAATATCACAAATGTGGTTGTGTATATCCTGATTATTTAAATTTGTCAAATCAATAGATAGGTCAATATTCTCATTTTTAAACCATTGGCTTTGCTTCCTAGCATACTGCCGAGTTTTAACTACTATTGAATTTAAAAGCGTAGTTTTATCAATATCACCATTTAAATAATCTATAATTTGCTTATAACCAATTGAATCTAAAGGAGGAATACTGACTTCTTTTTCTTTCTTTATCAAGAGCAAATTTTTGACCTCTTCTATCCAGCCATTCTCTAACATATTATTTGTACGTTCAATAATTTTATTTAAATGATTTTTTTTTTCTAATGATAAATAAACCGTAAAAAGGTTTAATAATTCAGATTGATTAATTTTTTGATTCGCAAAATGCTCAGTAGGAGAAATTCCTGTTAACTCAAATATTTCTAATGCTCTAATTAATCGCTTCTTATTATTGATATGAACAATTTTTGCATATGCAGGATCAATATCTTTTAGCCTTAACATCAAAGAATTTGAATCCTCCATGTAATTATTTTCCAATTTTTGTCTGATTGCAATATCTGTATGACTTTTAGAAAAGATTCCTTTTGTTATTGCTCTATAATATAAACCAGCGCCACCACATATTATCGGAACCGAACCTTTTTCTATTATATTATTGACTTTTTTTATTACCATTTTTGCATATTCACCTGCAGAAATAGAATCCCATGGATCTCTAATACCAATCAAGTGATGCTTAATACATTTTCTTTCATGTTCAGTTGGCTGAGCGGTTCCGATAGGCATATAATTATATATCTGCCTAGAATCCAAACCAATAATTTCACCATTTAATGCTTCTGCTATTCTTATAGCTAAGTCTGTTTTTCCTACTGAAGTGGCTCCAATGATAGTAATTATTTTTTTCATTTATTAAATTTTTATTATCTGTTAAATACTATTAAATAAAATTGTCATAATATTCAATGTAATATTTTTAGCATAATTATTTATTAATAATATATAATTAAAATAAATTAGGCTTTGTATTGGATTATATAAAAAAAATATTTACTACTATATCACTATTATTATTCTTAATAAATATAGAATCTTGTCAGAAAGTAAAAAACCCAATAATTATAATTTACACTCCTATCGGTCAGATTATATTAGAACTATACCATAAAAAAGCACCAATAACTGTAAACAACTTTTTATCTTATATAATACAAAACAGATATGATGACTGCCATTTTTATAGAGTTGTACATTCAAAAAATCAACCTCAAAACAATATACAGATTGAAGTAATTCAAGGAGGATTAGGTTTTGAAAAACATCCAATGGAGCTTGAACCGATCAAGCATGAAACGACAAAAGCGACAGGGGTATTACATAAAAATGGGACAATCTCAATGGCAAGGTTAGAGCCAGGGACTGCTAGCTCAGAATTTTTTATATGTATAAAAGACCAACCAGAGTTAAACTTTGGTGGAAAACGAAATCCAGATGGGCAAGGCTTTGCTGCATTTGGTCAGGTAATAAAAGGGATGGACATAGTGAAAAATATTCAAAACTTAGGTAGTAAAGATCAAATACTAGAAAAAACTATCCCAATTAATATTAAAATCAGTAATTAAATATGAAAAGTATAATCATTTTTCGCCACGGAAAATCTGACTGGGATGCCACTTATGATAGAGATCATAATCGCCCTCTATCAAAAAGAGGATTCAAAGCGGCAAAAAAAATGGGGAAATATCTGGAAAAAATAAATCAGATTCCTGAACAAGTAATTTCTTCTTCTGCTACCAGAACTAAGAAAACAGCTGAGCTTGCAATAAATCACGGCAGTTGGAATACAACATTTTCTATTGAATCTAAAATATATGGTGGTTCATCCAAAACACTCTTAGGATTAATTCATTTTTTAAATAATAAAATTAATTCAGTTTGTTTTGTAGGGCATGAACCAACTTGCTCAAGCTTTATTTCATTGTGTACTTTCCATAGCCAAAAATTTACAACAGCATCAATGGCAAAAATAAATTTTAAAACTAATCTGTGGAAGGAAATAGAATTTGGAAATGGTATCCTTGAATGGATTAAATCACCAAAAGAATTACTTTAGATTCTTTCAAATCTTTTATCTAATTCGTCTAATGATAACTGTATAATTATTGGTCTACCATGCGGACAATAGTAAGGATGCTCTGTAGAAAAAAGACGATTAATAAGTACTACCATCTCATCTCTCTCCATTTGATCACCTGCTTTAACTGCAGCTTTACATGCGAATGAAGCAGCTAGCGCTTCTTTATAAGAACTATATGTTTTCCTTGTGCTTATGAACTCATCTATAATTTCTTTAATAATTCTTTTTTCATCACCCCAACTAATATCAGCAGGAGTCGCTTCAACTATGATTTTGGAATTATCACCTTCTTTTATCTTAAAACCAATACGTTTTAAATAAGGAAATATTTCTAAAAGAATATCATATTCATCTTTAACAAAATCAATTTCTTCTGGGAACAATAAAGTCTGAGAAGACATGACCTTTGACTCAAAAGCGTTAAGACACTCCTCATAGAGTACTCTCTCATGAGCCACATGTTGGTCAATAACAACTAACCCACTATTAATCTCTGAAATAATATATTTTCTATGAACCTGCCATATTTTTTCAATATTAAAGTCTTGACTTGAGTTATCAACAGGAACAATATTGGAGGCATAAGTTTTTGCTCTATCGGTTTTATCTAGATTAGATATTATCGGGTCTTTTTGTCCAACAGAATTAAAATTAAGAGCAGACTGCTGAGGGGTATTTCCAAAAAACGAATTAGATTCTGAACTAATTTTCTGAAAATTAGGAATTGTATTTAAAATTTCTGATAAAGCATTGCTAACACCTGATTTTAGAACATGGTACACTCTCCATTCATCATGAAATCTGACCTCTGTTTTCATTGGGTGTACGTTCACATCGACTTGTTCATAAGGGATTTGAATATTTATCACAAAAAATGGATACTCCCCTCTTTTCACTAATGATTGATAAGAAGAATAAACTGCTGAATTAAGCAATCTATCCTTAATATATCTACCATTCATAAAAAGAAATTGCTCACCAAAACGTTTTCGGATAATATTTAAATTTCCTACAAATCCAGTAAATGTATAATCAGCCTTAGAAATTTGTATTGGTATAAGATTAGTTTTATAAGTGTTATCAAATAACGAACCAATTCTATCTTCAAGCTCTTCAGGAAACAAATCTATAACTTTTTTGCCATCAACGATTAAACTAAACCCTATATTAGGCCTTGATAGCCCAAACCTTCTTACCATTTCAATAATTTTACGACCTTCTGTTCTTGGACTTTTAAGAAATTTTCTTCTTGCAGGAGTATTATAAAATAAATCCCTGATTGTAACCTGAGTCCCATTAATATTAGCTGCAGGGATTAATTCTCCTAGCTTACCATTAGTTATAGAAAGTTCAGCTCCTTCATTTGATCCTTCACTTGAAATAATTGAAAGCTGAGCAACTGATGCTATACTTGCTAACGCTTCTCCTCTAAAACCAAGAGAGCTAATTGTAAATAAATCATCTAATTTTGATATTTTACTAGTATGGAAACGCTTAATTGAGAAAGGTAATTGATTTTTAGAAATTCCTTTTCCATCATCTCTAACTTGAATTAATTGATTACCTCCCTGTTCAATAACTATATCAATTTGAGAAGAGTCAGCGTCTAGACTATTCTCGAGTAATTCTTTTATAACTGATGAGGGCCTTTCGACTACTTCACCAGCTGAGATTTTATTTTGAAGGTCTTCAGGAAGAAGATTAATATCCATATTTATAATCTTAATTAATTAATTTTTTTGTATTATGAAATACTGTTTTATGAATATCAGTTGCTTCATTTATAAGTAAATCAATCTCATCCATTATACCCAAACCATATTCCTCAATATTATCTGTTCCAGATAAATTTATCATTACATTCATACATCCTCCTCGAACACCTGCTAAGCCAACCTCTGAAGCTACTTCAGCATCAGTCACAGAATTAGGGTTACCATACTGAACCAACTCTAGTGATAGTTTAATTACCTCTAAAGACAACTTTGCAGTTTCTAATGGTATATCAATAGCATATTTATTCGCTTTAAATATTTCTTCATCCTTATACTTTTTTTGTTCAGGGGTTTTATCTGGTAATCTATTCGCACTTAAAATTGAATTAAAAGCATTGGTATCTTCTTCAACCAACCTAATTAATTTAGATTGAAGGTCTTGCGCATTAATGCCGATATCATTCATTTTTTTCCTTGCACTAATGAATTCTTTCTTTTCATGAGTTAGCGCTGCAACCATTGATACAAGAGATGCTCCTAAAGAGCCAGCTATAGCAGATACACTCCCTCCGCCTGGAGCTGGGCTACTATCAGATATTAAGGAGACCAATTCTTTCCCGCTTAAATCCATTAAATCATTTTTATCATTACCAATCGCATTTTCTATGATCTTCTCATTTAAGTTAAAATCCGAGACATCATTTAAACCAAGCGACTGAATAGCGCATTCGATAATATCTTTTTCTGGTACACCTATCGTACGGTTTTGCTTTCCCAAATAATATTTCCCTGCTGATAAAATTGCATCCTTAGGTATAAGACCAACTAATTCGCTGCCCGTGACCCTGACGCCTCTCTTTTCAGCTAAGTTACATACCGTATTAAAAACATCATGAATAGAAGAGACTTTATAATTAATAAAATTAATTGATATCTGTGCTCTTTTATATTCACTGACATACCAGCCAATTGCTTTAACATCCTTAAATTTTCCTGGAACTTTTACTGGAGAGCCATCATCATTACGAACTATTTCTCCATCTAATAAATTTAACGATTCTGGGTTTGCTACTCTTTTACTTCTTCCTAGCTCTCTAATATCAAAAGCGATATCAGTCGCAAGGCGCTTATCCTTAGTATTTAAATTAATATTATATGCAATTAAAAATTCGCGACAACCAATTACAGTAGCGCCTGCGGAAGCATTAAAAACTGCAGGGCCAAAATCTGGCTTCCATAATTTATCTTCCAATTTTTTTTCAAGGCCTTCATATTCCCCTTCTCTAATTACAGCAAGATTTTTTCTTTCTGAGTTTTGTGCTGAATTTTCATAAAGATATATTGGAATCTTTAAATCCGTACCTACTCTATCTGCCAATTGATGTGAATATTTAATACACTCATCAATAGTCACATCTTTTATTGGAATTAATGGACAAACGTCAGTAGCTCCAATTCTTGGATGGGTTCCACTATGTTTAGACATATCAATCAAATTTGAAGCTTCTTTTATACCTTCAAAAGCTGCATCTAATACAGCGGCAGGCTCACCCACAAATGTTACCACAGATCGATTTGTATCCTTACCAGAGTCAATATCAAGGATAGTAACACCATCAACAGATTTAATTTTACTTACTATACTATCGATCTTATTTTGATCAATACCTTCACTAAAATTTGGAACACACTCAATTAGTTTTTGCATTATTTCAATCCTGTTAAAGCAATATTATTAAAATAGTATATCAAATATAATACGCCAGCAAACAATAATATTAATCGTAATAAAGATCCATTTTGTTTTTTTTTATCATTTACAAATCTCTTCAAATAAGACACGGTTTAAGACACCTCTTTTATTAGAAAAAAATAAAAATAAAAAGATTAAATATTGGATTAATTACAAAAGAAAAAATATGGATATCAGTCATCATGCTAAATAAAATAATAAAAAATAATATTCTAGGTCCATACAATTGCATTTTCCAAACTATTTCAGATCCAAATTTCTTTTCTAAAAAAGGTGATAATATTTGAGAACCATCTAAAGGAGAGACAGGCAGGAGGTTAAAAACAGCTAACGTTATATTTATCTGCATAAAAATAATAAAAAAGGTTTTAATACTATTTGTTAATAAATCAGTGCTAAATAATAACCGCAGTACTAAAGCAGCGACTATTGCTAAAACTATATTTGAAATTGGACCTGCCGCTGCAACTTTAACCATATCCTCTTTAGGGTTTTTTAAATATCTAGAATCCACAGGCACTGGTTTCGCCCATCCAAATCCCATTAATAACAAAGCAATAGACCCAACTGGATCTAAATGAGATATTGGATTGAGAGTTAACCTACCCATTCGAGCAGCTGTGCTGTCACCTAACCTATGTGCCATCCAAGCATGAGCAAATTCATGAAAAGATAATGAAAATACTAATGCTGGTATCAACAAAACTATTATCTGTGGTTCTGTATTACTAAAAAGCATACTTAATCTAATCTATTATTAAATATTTTATTACCAAACTCATTATATTTTTCTCTAATAGTTGTTTTATCTAAGTGGGTATAAACTTGGGTAGTAGAAATATCAGCATGCCCTAACATGTGTTGCACAAATCTAATATCAGCTCCTCCTTCTATCAAGTGTGTAGCAAAAGAATGTCTGAAGGTATGTGGAGTTACTTTTTTTGTTATTCCAGCAGCCTTAGACCATTTATTAATAATTTTATTTACCATTGCTCTAGTCAATGCTCTGCCATTTCTACTAATAAATAATTCTTTCGTATCATTACCTTTTAACAATTGTTCTCTAAATTCAGTTACATAATTAAACCAAACTTTTCTAGGATTTTTTCCAATAGGAACATATCTAGGTTTTCTCCCTTTACCTATTACAGTAAGCAATCCAGGTCTTTTTTCTAATTCTTTTCTATATGCATTAAAAGCGAGATGCTTTTTACCTAATAACTTAGCTTCACCAGCAGTGATCTCAACTATATTGTCATGATTATCTCTAAAAAATATTTTCTCATCATCAACAATATTAGGCTCTATATTTCCTTGATTTTTCTCTAATTCACAAAGTTCAGTAACTCTTAAACCACAAGAATATAAAATTTCAATAATTGCATGATCTCGCATATTAAGAGGAGAATTTTTTGGTATTATATTAATTATTTTAAATATTTCATCTGAACTAAGAGTCGTCGGCAATATTTTCTTTAACCTCGGCGTATTTATCGATAGCGCTGGATTTTCTTTTATTATTTTTTCTGTACAAAGGAACTTATGATATGACCTAACAGATGCTAACATCCTAGAAATACTAGAAGGAGCCAAAAACATTTCACTTAATAATTTTACATAACCTCTTATATGACTCTGCTTGACATTTTTAATTGAAACAATACCATGTGAATATTGAACATAATTCAAATACCTTATAAGGTCAGACTCATATGCTTCTAATGTTTTTGGAGAGGCATCTATATCCACCCGAAGCATAGTTAAATATTCTTGCAGGTGGTCTGTCATTATTTTTTTAATACTGAAAATTCGACTATACTACAAAGTATCTGCCCAACCATAATATGAGCTTCTTGAATCCTTTGAGTATTTTTTGATGGAACTTTTATCGTAACATCAGCCAAGCCATCAAGTTTACCTCCATCTCTCCCAGTAAAAGTGATAGTCTTTAATTTTTTATACTTAGCTTGTTTTATAGCCTTTATAATATTTTTAGAATTTCCACTAGTAGAAATGCCAATCAAGACATCATCTTCTTGGCCAAGACCTTGTATCTGCCTAGAAAAAACTGAATCAAAACCAATATCATTAGACCAAGCGGTAATAAAAGAAGAATCTGTAGTTAGTGCAATCGAAGGAATAGGCATTCTATCATGTTCAGACATACCTCCCATAAGCTCAGTCGCTAGATGCTGAGCATCAGACGCACTTCCTCCATTACCGCACCAATATATTTTCCCGCCAGAATTAATACAATCCATAAGTAACTCAGTTGCTTTTTGGATATCTGAAACAACACTCTCGGCCATCTCTTCTTTTATCCTAGCGCTTTCAAGAATTTGCTTTTTAATATTATCTTTAATCATTTAATTAAAATCAATATCTAACCTTATTTAAAATGAATTGCAGAAGAAAAATCTTTTATTAAATCTAATGATTTTTCTATCGCTGAACCAATAACGACAAAAGAAGCACCAGCATTAACTATTTCAAGAGCATCTTTAGGTGTCCTAATTCCACCTCCAACGACTAGGCTTAAGCTAGTTTCATTTGATACTTTACTAATTACATCAACAGGAACTGTATTCATCGCTCCACTTCCCGCTTCAAGATATAATAACTGCATCCCCATGAACTGAGCAGCTAAAGCATGAGATATTATAATATCTGGCCTATTTGAAGGAAGTGGCTTAGTCCCACTAATAAACTCAACAGTTGTTGGTGAGCCGCCATCAATCAATAGATATCCAGTTGGAATCGTTTCTAGCCCAAAATCATTAACAATTGGAGCTGCAATTACTTGCTCTCCAATCAAATAATGTGGATTTCTACCAGACATCAATGACATAAATAACATCGCGTCATAATACTTATTGACCTGATTAACTCCGCCTGGGAAAAGAATGACTGGTATATCAGAAATATGTTTAATTCGCTCTATTCTTTTATGATAAAATCTATCCATCATAATACTACCACCAACAAATATTGCATCTACATCATTATCATTGGCACTCTCAACTATTTGATCAATTTTTTCATCATTTTTTTTATCAGGATCAATCAAAATTATAAATCCTGCACCTTTATTTTCTATGCATTTATTTAAATTAGATAAGACACTCATTTATTCAATTAGATTAGTATAAGCTTGATAGTCTAGAAGATTACCTTTCTCAATTTTTTCATCAGGCTTTATTTTAATTATCCAACCTTCACCATAACAATCATGATTAATTTTCTCAGGTGAGTCTTCTAAACTATTATTAACCTCTACTACTGTGCCAGCAATAGGCGCGAAAAGATCTGAAACAGTCTTAACAGCTTCAATCTCGCCAAAAGGCTGTCCCGCAATGAGTTTATATCCAATATCTGGTAATTCTAGAAATATTATGTCACCTAACTGACTCTGGGCAAAGGATGTGATGCCAATAGTAACAATTTTTTCTTCATTATTTAACCATTCGTGCTCTTTTGTATAAAATAATTCTTTTGGTATATTCAAAATAGTATCCTTTCTATATCATTCAATTTCATAAGGGAAATTATCTAAAAAACTTGTATCAAATTCCCCAGAAATAAAATCTCCGTTTTCCATTATTTTTTGATGATAAGGTATTGTTGTTTTTGGTCCATCAATAATAGTCTCTTCTAAAGCTCTCTGCATTCTATTAATGGCACGCTGTCTGTTTTTTGCATGTACAATAAGTTTCCCAATCATAGAATCATAATGAGTTGGTATAATGTAACCGCTATATGCATGAGAGTCTACTCTTACTCCTTTCCCTCCAGGCATATGAAAGTTTGCGATTTTTCCTGGGGAGGGTCTAAAATTATTTGCAGGATCTTCTGCATTTATTCGACATTCAATAGAATGACCTCTTAATTTATAATTAGGACTATAGTTAGGGCACTTCTTTCCTGCATGCACGCGAATTTGTTGTTTTATTAAATCAACTCCAGTAACCATCTCTGTGACAGGATGCTCAACCTGAATCCTTGTATTCATTTCCATAAAATAAAAATTTTTGTCTTTATCTAAAAGAAACTCAATAGTTCCAACACCAACATAATTAATAGCTTTTGCTCCAACAATAGCAGCATCACCCATTTTTTTTCTTAATTTATCATCAACAGCAGGAGAAGGCGACTCTTCAATTAATTTTTGATGTCGTCTTTGAATTGAACAGTCTCTTTCACCAAACTGGATAACAGTCCCAAAAGTATCTGCTAAAATTTGAATCTCTATATGTCTGGGTTCCTGAATAAATTTTTCAATATATAAATCACCATTCCCGAAACCTGTATAAGCCTCTTGATATGCTACATCATAAAGATCACTTAACTCACTTTCTTGACTGACTAGACGCATACCACGGCCACCACCTCCAGCAGTGGCTTTTAACATGATTGGATATCCCATCTTTTTTGCTAATAAGCGCGCTTCTGAAGCATCTGATAAAATCCCCTCTCCGCCCGGTATTACTGGTACACCAGCTAACTTCATTGTTTTTTTAGCCGTAGCTTTATCTCCCATTGACATTATCATATCTGAATCTGGACCAATAAAATGAAAACCATTCTCAGAGCAAATCTTAGAAAATTCAGCTGATTCTGACAAGAACCCATAACCAGGATGTATCGCGTCTGAATTTGTAATCTCACCAGCCGCGATAATTCTAGGTATATTTAAATAACTATCACTGCTTAATGGTGGTCCAATACAAACGGCCTCATCAGCAAACTTTACATGAAGGGAAAGCTCATCAGCAGTAGAATATATAGCAACAGTCTTAATCCCAAGCTCATGACATGCCCTTATCACACGTAGAGCAATTTCACCACGATTGGCAATAAGAATTTTTTTAAACATATTATACTAAGATGGCTCGATAATAAATAACGGTTGATTAAATTCTACTGGATCAGAATTATTCATAAGTATTTTCTTTATAACTCCATTGTACTCTGATTCAATCTCATTCATAATTTTCATTGACTCAATTATACAGATTACTTGACCAGATGTAACTGTGTCACCTTCGCTAACATAAGGCGGCTTTTCTGGAGATTGTGAGCTGTAAAAAACTCCAGGCATTGGAGATAAAACTTGTTTATAATTTTCATTATTTTCTTTTATATCAACTTCTTTTTTTTCAGATAATGATTCAACCTTATTTGTGCTTATAACTTTATCAGTATTATTTGTTGTAACATTTGGTGAGCTTTTTAATACACGAATTTTTTTTCCCCAAAAAGTAACTTCAATTTCATTAACATTTGAATTTTCTAAAATATAAATAATTTCCTTTACTTTATCTTGCCACATAATTTGATCCTATATTTATTTATTCTTTGCTCTCTCAACATACTCACCGCTTCTAGTATCTATTTTCAAATGTTCTTCTTCATTAATAAAAAGAGGGACATTAAGCTCTAACCCTGTCTCAACTATCGCAGGTTTAGTTGCCCCAGTTGCAGTATTACCCTTAAAACCTGGCTCAGTTTTTACTACTTTAAGAATAACATGTGCTGGCATCCTAATATCTAAAATTTCTTCACTATCAGATATAATATCTACATTCATCCCCGCTATTAAGAAGTGTTTATTATTAGAAACAATACTCTCATGAACCATTAACTGTTCATAGGTTTCATTATCCATAAAAACAAAATTTTCACCATCAAGATAAAGAAATTGCATTTCTTTTGCTTCAACTTTAATGAATTCTAATTTAGCACCAGCATTAAAAGTATGATCGATTATTTTCCCACTTTTAATGTCTTTTAATTTAGTCCTAACAAAAGCACCACCTTTCCCAGGCTTAACATGTTGAAAACCTATAACTTTCATTCTCTTTGATTTAAAAAGGATGACTGCATTATTTCTAATATTTGCTGTTGTTGCCACAAAAACCTCGAATTATTTAAAATTAAATATATCTAAATATAAGGCCACAATACTATTTTTTAAACGTAGGCTTTTTATATATTTTACTAATATCAAGTAAAAAAATTATTAATAATATTAATGGCTGTATCCTTATCATTTTCCATTTCAGAATGATTACTTGATTCTTTTGCATATTTAATCAGATCAGCTTTTTTTAAAAGCGTGATCCAATCAAAAAATAAATTTTCATCAACACTAAATAAATTTCTATTCGTAATTATTTCTTCAGTCGTCATTTCAAGGGTTCTAATATATGAAGAGTACTCTATATACTCTCGTGTTATATGTGATAATTCTGTATAAAAATCTTTAGAAAAACCTTTACTGTCAAGGCAAGATAATCGTTCCATAGCTATCTCTATAGCTGTTTTCTTAATAGATTGCTTACTTTTTTCATAAATATTTTTAATTCTTTTTTTCCAAACCCAAAAGATTAAAAATATAATTAATAGACTTAAAATTATTAAAAATATCTGACGATAATGTATTATACCTTTAACAGCAACAGGGCCTTTAACTGGCCTAACACTAGCATCATCTAATGATTCTAGAATAGAAATTACCTTTATAGGAATTTTTTCCGTTTCTAGATTATATCTAAATTTTCCTTTTTCATCTAGCACATTTACAATATATGAAGGGATATAAAAACTACCAGTATCCCAAAATGCAATTTCAATAGTTCTTCCTATTATTTCATTATTTTCAAAAATTGATTTTTGAGAAAATATAGATATAGAATCGCTTTTAATTTTTATTTCTGGAAATTCTAATTTATTATCCTGGCTAGGGTTATCACTTTTAATTTGCCAAATAATTATATCCCCAATACTTGCCTTAGATGTGTCTACTTCAGAAGTTATATAGATTGATTGCGCAAAAACGCCAACTAAAATAAACAGATAAAATAATACTAATTTCAATTTTAATATTTTTTACCTCTTTTTTTAAAAAAATTCATCAACGGATTAACGTAGTCTTCAGCTGTTGAGATTGATATAAAATCTAATCCAATTTTAGATGTTTTTTTCTCTAATATACTTAATATTTTATTATTTTCAGTATTCATTTGTTTCAAGTCTGGATCATATGATGTATCTATCCAAAACATTGAACCCGTTTCTGGATCTTCAACTTTTATCATCCCAATATTAGGTAATTCCATCTCATATGGGTCATAGATATTAATACCTATTAAATCGTGCTTACGATTTACAATCTTAATTGAATCCCAATATTTATCATCTAAAAAATCTGAAAGTAAAAAAACAACGCATCTTCTTTTACATACTTTCATTAAAAAATCTAATGCATTTTTTATTGATGTCCCGCGGCTATTTGATTCTGTATATAATAATTCTCGAATTACTCTTAAAACGTGCGATTTTCCTTTTTTAGGCGGTATATATTTAATAACCTCATTAGAAAAAAGAATTAATCCAACTTTATCATTATTTTTTATTGCTGAAAAACCTAGAACACTGGCTATTTCTGCACAGACATTTTTTTTAAAATCTAATTCAGAACCAAAGACACCTGAAGCAGACATATCAACAATTAATATAACGGTTAATTCTCGCTCCTCTTCAAAAACTTTAATGAATGGGTTACCAGACCTCGCTGTAACATTCCAATCAATTAATCTGATATCGTCTCCTGGCTGATATTCCCTGACTTCTGAGAAAGTCATTCCTCGGCCTTTGAATGCTGAGTGGTATTCTCCACCGAAAAAATTATTTACTAAACCACGAGTTTGAATCTCAATTCGTTTAACTTTTTTAAGTACTTCTCGAGGTATCATATTAATCTAAGGAACCTCTATTTTTTCAAATAACCTATCAATCACTTCCTCGGTTGTCAATTCTTCTGCTTCAGCTTCATACGTTAAAATAATTCTATGCCTTAATACATCGGCACCAATATATCTAACATCTTCAGGTGTAATAAACCCTCTACCTTCAGTAAACGCTCTCGCTTTCGCTGCTCGAACTAAATTTATAGATGCTCGTGGAGAGGCACCAAAATCTATAATTCCATCCAAGTCATTTAAATCATATTTAACAGGATTTCTGGTAGAAAAAATTATTTTCAAAATATAATCTTCTACTTTTTCATCAACATAAATTTCTTTTACTACACTTTGTGCATTAATAATCTTTTCAGGACCCACCACGGCTTTAATATCAACATTCTCTTTTGCTTGCGTATTATTGCGCATTAATATTTTTTCAGAATCTAAATTTGGATATTCTATTAAAAGTTTAAACATAAAACGATCAACCTGAGCTTCAGGAAGTGGGTAAGTTCCTTCCTGCTCAATAGGATTTTGAGTAGCAAGGACTAAAAATGGAAGGTCCATTTTGAATGTATTCTCTCCAATAGTTACTTGTTTTTCTTGCATAGCTTCTAATAGAGCACTCTGTACCTTAGCAGGCGACCTATTAATCTCATCAGCAAGTATGATATTAGAAAATATTGGCCCTTTTCTAGTATCGAATTCACCGGATTTTTGATTATAGATCAAAGTACCAATTAAATCAGCAGGCAGCATGTCTGGAGTAAATTGTATTCTTTGAAAATTTGTATCAATAGAAGCAGCTAAAGTTTTAACAGTTAATGTTTTAGCTAAGCCAGGAACCCCTTCAAGTAGCATATGACCGTCAGCTAGCATACAAATAATAATCTTGTCAATTAATTTCTCTTGACCAATAATAATTTGATTAAGATTATCTCGCAAAGGTTGTACAAAACCTGATACTTCTGAAATGCGATCATTTATTGCTGAAAGACTGAAATCACTCATTATATTATAAAATATTCTTGTTATTTAAGAGGTAATATGTTTTAAAGCAGGAATTTCATTAATATCTTTACCTAGATGATCAATTTCAAATTTTACTGATGGAAATAATTCATGTCTAGGAAAACGATTTAAGAAGACTTGATACTCACTACGGGCCTTATCTAAATCTTTTAATATATTTGCATATATATACCCAATCATAAACTGAGCAAGAGCCTCCTCTTTTGAGTCTTTATATTGATTTAAAACAACACGATATTCATCTAATGCTTTCTCAAAATCTCTAAGGTCATTCATATAGATATCTCCAATAATATATTGACCTTTACTTGCTAACTCATGACTTGGATATTTCCCCACTAAATATAAAAGATTATTAATTGATTCCTTTGTCATTTTTCTTTTACGTAATGATTCCGCTTTATTTATTATCCATTCTTGAAAAGCACCTAGTTCTTTCTTCGCCTGCACCGCTTGTAATGATTTTGGATAATTATCTATTGTTTTATTAAGTGCTTCAAATACCATGTTTGGATCATGCTTCCAGTTTTTGTATATATTCACAAGCTTATATTGAGCTAATGAAGCAAGACTATCATCTGGAAATTGACTAATTAGTAAATCTAGATTTTTTATTGCTCTATCCTCATCATTTTCGTCCAGATTCGACTGAGCTATTTCCATTAATTCTGGCGCATTCTTAGAACAACCAATAATTATAAAACTAAATAATATTAATAGTGTTTTCTTCATTTTTCGTTTTTTTTAGTATAAGAATTTATGTTTTGAAATCGTATCTCAAAAGAAGATACTACAATAATTAACAAATAAGATAAATAGTAGTTCCAAAATATTTTAATTCATTAAAAAAGATATTGAACTCCAAAATTAATTTTCCCTTTACCAAAATCTATATCTCCATTTACCGATGGCACTGCATAATCTAATCTTACTGGCCCTAAGGGCGTAGATAAAGTTAAACCAAGTCCCATATCCCAGCCTAATCTACTTTTAATTAAACTTTGATAACTGGATGATAATATGCCACCATCATAAAAAATATTTATTCCCGAACTCTGATTTAATTGTATGCGCAGCTCAATATTTGTCAAAAATCTCATAGTACCACCTATAGGTGTAATTCCAAGATCATCTTTTGTTTTATATTTTAAAATTTCCCAACCTCTCATATTAGAGCTACCCCCTAAATAAAATTTTTCATAACTATAATCAATATATGAGTCTTCCCATGACCATAGTTTGCCTAACTTAAAACGTGTAGCAATTATTGATTTCCTGGTTAAAGAAAGATATGTATTAAAAGAAAAATCGACTTTATGGTAATCCCTTTCTCCGCCTAAAAAATACCCCGTTGATTTAAAATATATATCAAACAAATAACCTTTTTTAGGGAATAATGGGTCATCCTTTTTATCTATATGAATTCTGAAGGATAACGAACGTTGTTGTAAATTTTTTATAGATTTCTGTGTTGTATTTGAACTATCATCTGCATTTAAACTATTATTATCAATCTTATTATCGCTAAAATTCTCCCATACTGTTATATTTTGAAAATATGATCTTTCATCAAACCTAATACTCTGCAACATTTCTAAACCATATCGTTCTACCTGATCAATAGTCTCCTGATCATAATTAATTAAAGTTTCATAAAAACTACTTAATTTTGTTGGCCAACGAATTCCTAATATCCAATTTGTATCAAATCCTATATCATATCTTAAACGTGGTAATGTAAAATTAGTTTCCCATGGAAATCCGACAAGAAATTTTGATGAAAAATTTGAGTTTGTTGCAAATATTGACCTATTTCTCCATTCTATAAAACCCCCAATAGCTGGTAATGGGTCAAGTCCTTCATAAAATTCTATTGGCTCATATCCCCCGACAGACAACCATTCTCGTTGCTTATATTTATTTAATGATATAATTATATTAACTAATGATTCGGAATCTGGAACTTTTATAGGAATAAGATTAACCATAGAATATATTCCAGTTTCTCTAATCCTTCGTTTAGATTTTTCTACAGTTTCTGGGTTATAAATATTACCAGAATCAAATAATAGTTCTCTAAATACTAAATTACTATCAGAGACACTGTTACCTTCTATAAAAATTTTATTTATATAGATATCTTTCCCTTCATTAATAGAAACTGAAACTTCAACAGAATCACTCACGATTGGCTCTATTTCAATAATAGAAAATAATTTCGAAAAAAATTCAAGCTCTTTTTGTAATTCTGAAACTCTTTCATTTAATAAGACACTGTTGAAAGGTAAACCTTCTTGTAAATCTAAAATTCCCCTGATTTGATCATCTGAGAGACTTTGGTTTCCTAAAATATTTACTTTAGAAACAAAAAACTGTTTACCTTCAATAATATCAAATTTAATATCCGCAATATTATCTTTAATCTCATATGATTCTTTTACATCTACCATTAAAAAACCTTTTGAAATAAAATAATTTTTTAATGTTAGGGCATCAATCTTTAATAAACGACCATTAAAACTTGTTCCTTTAAATGTAAAAGAAAAATTAGAGGGTCTTTGCCTTAATAAAGGCATCAATTCTTTTTTAGAAATAGATTTATTGCCAGAAATAATAACTGAGTTAATTTTTGTTGGTAATTCTTGGCTAAGTAATAAATTAAAAAATAAAAAATAGCCCCATGAAGCTATAAAAATATACCTAAACACTTGTTTGTATTCTTAATCTAATAAGCGTATCTATAACGATATTTAAGATGCAGATTGCCTTTATCATCCATATTCCCAACGAGAGACAAGTTACGATTTAATTTATATTCAACACCAATTTGTAATTGGTCAGGATTTGTAAGAGAAAAGGACTTTTTATATGATAAATTTGCATATGTTTTACTACCAAATTTCTTTTTTGCAGAAATCTTAAAATCTTCTAGTTCATCACGTTCGCTTGCTGACAAATTTTGGCCACTAATAAAACTAGCTGTACCAGATAAATCTATTTCATCAGGCCTGAGAATTTTTAGTGCTGACATTTCTTCCAAATTCTTTTCAAATTGAGTTTCTAGTAAAGACCCCAATACTGAGGTGGCTTGTACACCGAAGCCTGTTGAAGATAATTCTTGATCTTCAAATCTAGATCCAAAGGTTAATAATTCTATTATATCACTTTCAGAAAAACCACTACTAGATTCTAATATTAGATCCGCATCATCTAGGTCACCTGTAATTCTTAACCTTATTTCTTCATCAGCAATATCTGTTGAAGCCATAAGATCCATATTTGGATTAATACCATTATTATCAAAAGTTACATAACCATTAAGACCCGTAAAATTATCTTTAAATGATAAAATAGATCCATCATTTATATAAATTTCACCACCAATATTCCAAAATTCATTCCCTGTTTTTGACACACTAATTTCTCCCACCATCGTTGCATCTACCTGTGAATTTTGAAATTTACCTTCATCCTTGATAGGGATATTTAAACTATATGACATAGTAATTCCATCATTACTAGATAAAGTAGTTCCAATATCCTCTGATATAAATTCATGAAAAAGAGTCGCTTCAACTGCTTCTATTGTGCCAGTAATAAACAAAGTATCTTTGCCAGCAATTGCAACATCCAAAAAATCAACTGCGCCTACTAGATCAATAGGTATTGCATTTAGATAAATATTATTTTTGTTGATTGAGTTTACCAATAGATTATAATGCGGTTCAAAAAAACTAGAGAAATCAATAACCCCACTTACTTTAATATTATCAACATTTTGGATTGGGTATTTTAATGAAGCACCCTTTAAATATTCAATTTTCATTTTATTATTATTAACAACAGCTGCTCCATCTACATTAATCAAAGGATTATTAATTAACATAGTATATATACTAGCATTAGTTACTTTAATGCTTCCATTTCTTATTATAGAATTAGAAAGTCCTGACAATGATAAAACAATATTGACATCCCCTTTTATTGAATCTAGTTCTGGTATATATGGACTTAAAAAAGGCATTGACTTAAGAGCAGCAGTCGAATGATAATCAATGCTATCATTAACAAAAAATTCTCCAAACTGCTTAGAACCTAAATTTAGATCAAATGGTACCCGGCCATAAGAACTAATACTTTCTTCTTTATTTTTTGAATTTGCATAGTCAATTAATAAAGAATTATTATTATATGAACCCTTACTAACTATATCACCAAGAAAAATACGATCAAAAACAGCTTCATTTACTTTTGTATTAAATTCAAATTTAGTTTTATCTAAGCTACCAAATAATTTTAAGGTTCCAGTAGCATTACCTTCAATATTATAAAAATTAGGTATAAGCTTATGAACCATAGCCATTGGCAAATCTTTATAAGTAGTATTTAAAGAAACAGTTGATTTGCCTTTAGTAGATTTTTTTAGTGGCAATATTCCTGATAATTGAAAACCTAAAGATGTGTCCCTAGTCATAGATATATCATCTATATGCATTACATCTGACTTAAGTAAAGCAGATATATTCATTTGATCAAAAGATTCACCTAAATATTTTCCTTTTTTTAATGAAATATCTATATCATATGAAGGAAAATTATCCAAAGCACTAAAGCCAAGTTCCCCATATATGATCCCAGACAAATCTAAATATCTATTATCAATAAATTGAGTAAGCACTTTTGCATCAAAATTAGACATTTTTAAACGACCTTCAGAGACAGACCCAAATGTTAAAATACCATCTAGTATACCATCATTAATATGAATCTCAAATGGCTCTATAGAGACAGTTGTATCTTTATATATAATATAAATTGGTTTTGCATTAATTAGATAATTTTCTCGATATGCAGATTGAAGTCTATCTATTTTATATTTATTCTTAGATAGCCATGAACCTGAAATTAACAAATAATCTTTTCCAGATTTGAAATGACAATTTTCAACGACCATTCTATTTTCCGAAAATGAAATATCAAGAGTTCCTGAATCAAATTGTTCATTTTTCCATCGCCCCTCTTCAAATTTAAGATTCACAAAGCCTGAAGGGACACTTAAGTCCGATTCCATTTCAGAGTGAAAACTAAGAGCATTTAATGAAAAGTCTCTATAAACAATATTATTACAATTTAAATCTGCAACCGCATCTGGACTTTCAATGGTTCCTCTTATTTTTAATTTTCCAGTTGCTGATCCACTTTTGAATTCATCCATCCAAAATCTGTTAATAATATCGATATCAGCATTTTCTAAATCAGCGGTAATATCTAGCTGCCTAGTTTTCAGATTTGTTCTCCCGTTAATTGACAATATACTTTCACCAATAATCAACATTACAGGGTCTACTGTTGAAATTATACTATCACTATATGAAACTGTTCCATGGAACGAGCTCTCATCTTTTGCGAAAACACCATACTCTGCAACCTCAAGAGTTAGCTCAATATTTTCAAGAGCTTTTCTTTGATCAATCGACCCTTCTAAAATTGCCATACCTGATAACAAGGTAGGTTCTTGCTCAATTATCCAACGACTCAAGTCTAGACTATCTAAATAAAAATACCCACTTATTCGCCTATTATCTTCCCAGACACCATTGACACGTAGCTTAGATTCTTCACCATATAGATTTAATGACCTCAATAATATATTAGAATCTTTATTAATTAAGTTAATATCGCCCGACATCGATAAACCAAGTTGATTTGAGATAGATAAATTTCTGTTAATATTCCCATCAATTGATTCAAAATCTACTTTTCCAGATATTTCACTAAATTTTCCTTTTAAGGGTGTCTTACTAAAAAGATCTTTCGAAATAAAAAATTTATCAATATTAATTGACCCAATATACTTAGCTTCATTGCGCAAATAAGAGATTTCTCCGTTTATCGGAGCATTTCCAATTCTACCTGAAAATTTTTCTATAATAATACCTTCTTTATTAGCTCTTAAATCTAGATTACTCATTTTAAATTCAATAGAGTTCTCACCTTCATTCATTAGACTTAGTTTTGAAATCTCCAGTTTTATATTTTCCTGACCTTTGATTTTCCCTTCTATCTCTCCAATTAAAACTAATATACTGTCCTGAAATTCAATTGGTATTTGCCCATTAATGAAAAAATGATCCACATCAAATGGTAAACTAGGATCAGAAAAACTTCTCATAGAACCAGTTTTAGAAAGTCTATTATTTAATGATTCAGTTTTTAAGTTTTCTATTATTATATCATCAAAAGTCAGTCTAAAAAATAAAGAAGAAATAAAATCTATATTTATAGACCCTTGGTTGATTGACATACTACCATATATGGGATGTGTAACGTTTACATTACTGACTTTTATCTGATAAAATAAATTCCCTGATATTTTAGCAGACGTAATCTGATAACTATTATTTAGTAACTGATTATTCAACTGCTTAATAATAAACGATTGCCAAAAAAAAGCGTTTGTTATCATAGCAATACTAAATAAAATTATAATAGATGAAAAAACTCTAGATTTTTTATTTTTTGAAAACATAAATATTATTCTTAATTATAAACTACTTCAAGATAGATGAGTTCCAAAAACAAAAAAAGCGTTCAATTGAACGCTTTTTTATTATTTCAAATTAAAAATAACACTTAATCAACTACTTCAAAATCAGCATCTTCTATTTCATCCTTATTTTTATCTTTTTTATTTTTATTATCATTATTGTTAGATGATGCTTCTTTCGTTTGATTTTCTTGATTGTTTGCATCGTACATCTTCGTTGCAACTTGAGACCATATATTATTTAACTCTTCTAAGGCTTTTTTCATATCTATAATATTACCACTATCCTTAGCCTTCTTTAGAGCTTCTAATTTTTCATTAACTTGAGATTTATCTTCATCATTTAATTTTTCATCATTATCGTTAATGTTTTTCTCAGTTTCGTATATTAAATGTTCTGATTGGTTTATTATATCAACTTGTTCTCTTTTTTCTTTATCTTTTTGTTCATTCTTTTTTGAATCATTAATCATTTTTTCTATTTCAGCTTCAGAGATACCACTAGATGCCTCGATCCTTATACTTTGTTCTTTACCCGTAGCTTTATCTTGTGCACTTACATTTAAAATGCCATTGGCATCAATGTCAAATGTAACCTCAATTTGAGGAACACCTCTTGGTGAAGGTGGTATATCAGCTAAATGGAACCTCCCTATTGTTTTATTGTCCGATGCCATTTCTCTTTCACCTTGCAAAACATGAATCTCTACAGTCGTTTGGTTATCAGCAGCCGTACTAAATACCTGAGATTTCTTAGTAGGAATAGTGGTGTTCCTTTCAATAAGTCTAGTTGAAACAGATCCCAATGTTTCAATTCCTAAAGATAATGGTGTTACATCGAGTAAGAGGACATCATCTACATCACCTGCTAATACACCTCCTTGTATCGCAGCACCTAAAGCAACAACCTCATCAGGATTAACACTTTTATTTGGTTCTTTTCCAAAAATTTCTTTTACCTTCTCTTGTATACTAGGAATTCTAGTTGACCCTCCAACCAAAATTACCTCGTCAATATCAGATGAATTTAAACCAGCATCAGATAAAGCTTTTTTACATGGCTCGATTGTTCTATCAACTAAATCAGATACTAATTCATCAAACTTTGCTCTTGATAGATTTAAATTTAAATGTTTAGGGCCAGAAGCATCTGCCGTAACAAAAGGTAAATTAATATCCGTCTGTTTCGAAGAAGACAACTCTTTTTTTGCGGATTCAGCAGCTTCTTTTAATCTTTGCAAAGCCATCGGGTCTTCACGCAAATCAATCCCATCACTTTTTTTAAATTCATCAGCGATCCAGTTAATAACTTTTTGGTCAAAGTCATCACCTCCTAAATGACCATCGCCATTTGATGCCTTAACCTCAAATACACCATCGCCTAACTCAAGGATAGATACATCAAATGTCCCTCCTCCAAGATCAAATACCGCAATTTTCTCATCTTTTTTCTTATCAAGACCATAAGCTAGCGATGCGGCAGTTGGTTCATTAATAATTCTACGAACATTAAGACCAGCAATTTTTCCTGCATCTTTGGTAGCTTGACGCTGTGAATCATTGAAATATGCAGGAACTGTAATAACAGCATCCGTCACTTTAGTCCCCAAATATTGCTCAGCATCCTGCTTAAGTTTTTGTAATACCATCGCACTAATTTCTGGTGGAGAATAATCTTTGTCATTTATTTTGACGATTACAGCACCATTGGAGTTCTTATCTACATCATATGGAACCTCGGAAATTTCATTATTGACTTCTTTAAACATCCTGCCCATAAATCTTTTTATAGAGAAAATAGTATTCTCAGGATTTGTAACAGCCTGACGCTTTGCAGTTTGCCCCACTAACCGCTCTTCATCTTTTGAAAAAGCGACAACAGAAGGAGTGGTCCTACCACCTTCAGGATTTGTAATTACAGTTGGTTCACCGCCTTCTAATACCGAAACACATGAATTTGTTGTACCTAAATCAATTCCAATAATTTTAGACATTTTATCTCCTTAAAAAATTTTTAAATATAAATTTCTTGTACGGTTACTATATTGCAATCAATATTCCAAATTATTTAATAGTACTATTTGGCAGATAACTATATTAAATATTACTATTTGACAGGCACTTTTATTTAATCATAATTATTAATATAATTAAACTACACAGGTGCCACAAATAACACCGTTTATCAATTATCTGAAATAATATATTATTTACATTAAATATTTAAATCAAAAATTATCTCATTCCCAATCAAACACAAAAATGTAGATATATAGAGTGGGTTAATAAAATTTAAACCATGACTTTTGATAATTATTTTATAGTCCTATTTTTTTTCTGGTGATTTCTTTTTCTGTATAAATGAAAATTTATAACCAGACCTATCAGCATCTACTTTTATAGTTGTTCCTTCAATAAGCGTACGTTTTAAAAACACTTCCGATAAATAATCTTCTATAGATACTTGAATTTCTCTCCTTAAAGGTCTAGCTCCGTACTTTGGATCATAGCCATTTTTAGCTAGCAATCTTTTTGCAGCTATTGAAATTTTTATTTTTAAACCAATTTTTGCAAGATTTTCGGAAAGATCATTTAATTGTAAATCAATTATTTGAAAAATATCTTTTTCACTTAAAGAATGAAAAATTATAGTATCATCAATACGATTAAGAAGTTCTGGAGAAAAAGTATTTTGGACAGATTTCATTATTTTTGATTTTATATTTTTTTGATTTTCAAATGATAAACTCTCGCCAAATCCTAAATCATTACTATTAAGATCTTTTGTCCCCAAATTTGAAGTCATTATAATTATAGTATTACTAAAATCTATTTTCCTACCAAGCCCGTCGGTAAGCACTCCATCATCAAAAACTTGTAACATAATATTATATAAATCCGGATGTGCTTTTTCAATTTCATCTAATAAAATAACGGAATATGGATTTCGTCTAATTTTCTCAGTTAATTCGCCACCTTCATCATAACCCACATATCCTGGAGGAGCTCCAATGAGCCTTGATAATGAAAATTTTTCACTAAACTCTGACATATCCACCTTTACTAAAGCATGAGAATGAGTAAACAAATAATTAGCAAGCACTTTTGCTAATTCAGTTTTCCCTACTCCAGTAGGGCCTAGAAATAAAAATACTCCAATAGGCTTAGATGGATTTTTTAGCCCTGTCCTAGCTCTACGGATTGCTTTGGATATACTATGAATTGCTTTGCCCTGTCCAATAATAAATTGACTTAAGCTTTTAGGCAGATTTAATAACCGTTGGCTTTCCGTCTCTGCAACTTTATTTACTGGGATACCAGTTATGAGTGAAACAACATCAGCAACATGTTCGGATGAAATATCTACATTTTTTATTTTTGATTTTTCATTCCATGATTTTTGAGCATCACTTAATTTTTCAATTAATTTACGCTCTTGGTCCCTTATAATAGCTGCTTCTTCAAATTGTTGTTTTGTAACCTTAACTTCTTTCTCTGAACGTAGAATCTCTATTTTATTTTCAATTTTAATTATATTCCTCGGTACTTTATCATTAAACATGTGAGCTCTTGCACCAGCCTCATCTAATATATCAATTGCTTTATCAGGTAAAAACCTATCTGTTATATATCTATCTGAAAGGTGGACACATGCCTCAATAGCATTATTAGAATATTTGACATTATGATGATCTTCATATTTTTCTTTTAAGCCCATTAATATTTCAATTGATTCATTTATTGAAGGTGCGTTAATTAATATTTTTTGGAATCGCCTATCAAGAGCACCATCTTTTTCAATATGTTGCCTATATTCATTAAGAGTTGTTGCTCCAATACAATGAAGATCTCCTCGAGCTAATGAAGGCTTAAACATATTTGAAGCATCTAATGAACCCGATGCTCCTCCCGCACCAACTAAAGTATGAAGCTCATCTATGAATATTATTAAATTTTGACGAGATTCAAGCTCATTCATAATGCTTTTTAATCTTTCTTCAAACTGACCTCTATATTTAGTACCTGATACTATTGCTGCTAAATCTAGAGATAAAATACGCTTATTATGTAGAAGCCTTGGAACAGTTTTTCTTACAATTCTTTGAGCTAACCCCTCTATGATTGCAGTTTTACCTACACCAGGCTCTCCAATTAAAACCGGATTATTTTTTTTCCTACGAGCTAATACCTGAGCAACTCGCTCAATCTCTTTTTCACGCCCGATTACAGGATCTAATTTACCTTTTGAAGCTAAACTAGTAATATCCCTTGAAAAATGATTGAGTGTAGGTGTTTTTTCTTCAGTGTTATATTCATCACCTATCTCATAATTATTTTCTTCGTCAATATTCTCACCATCAACTAATTCAGAAACAGTATCAAAATCAAGGTTAAAAGAATTTAGCACTTCATAAATAACTCCTTCTTTTTCCCGTAACATTGCAAGTAATAAATGCTCATCATCTGCAATATGATGATTTCTAGAAGATGCTTCTAAATAAGCATTTTTCAATACTCTTTCAGCTCTCATACTTAGAGGTAAATGACCTAATGCAATTGTGCTATCTGTAGTACTAATTAAATCTTCAATCATTTTAATTACGGTTTTTATGTTTATATCATAAAGCTCAAAAATTTTTGAAGATATACTTGATTTAATTTTTAATAAACCGATCAATAAATGCTCTGATCCAACATAGGAATGCCCCAATCGGATTGCATTTTCTTTTGCATACTTTAAAATTGTTTGGAGATTTTTAGAAAAATTTTTTTTCATTTATATATTATTTTATTTTTAATGACCCTGTTTTCAGTTCATATTTCAAATCACCTATATCAGCGACATCTGGATTATGCGTAGTTAATAAAATACTAACATTATAATCTCTGTTAATTTTCTTAAAAAGGTCAACTAATATTAATGCGTTTTTTTCATCTAAGTTACCGGTCGGCTCATCTGCAAATAGAATTCTAGGATTATTAATTAATGCTCTTATTACAGCAACTCTCTGTCTTTCTCCTCCTGATAATTCTAAAGGGTACTTCTCTTTCAATTTTATTAATCCAAGTTCGTCTAATAATTCTAATGCTAATTCTAATTTATCTTTTTCATTCTTAATCCAAGCCGGTATTAAAATATTTTCTAAAATAGTAAAATCAGGCAATAAATGATGAAACTGAAAAATAAAACCAATATATGAATTTCTTATGTATGATATATCATCATCTGGTAAATTTTTTATATTTCTACCATTTATACTTATTAATCCCTGATTAGGAATATCTAAAGTACTTAAAATATTCAATAATGTTGATTTTCCGGAACCTGACTTACCCATTATTGTAACTATACTGCCTACTTTTAAACTAATATCAATACCATTTAATACTATTAATTCACTATTCCCATTTTTAAATGATTTAACTATGCCTTTTGCCTCTAAAATTATTTTGTCCATCTTAATGCCTCTAATGGATCAAATTTGGAAACTTTATTCCCAGCAAAAAACCCCGGAATAACAATAAAGAAAAAACAAATTAAAAAGATTATTAATATATCTTTAAATGTCAATACCATCGGCAATAGATCCATAGCATAAATATCATTAGGCAGACTAATAACACCTAATTTATTTTGAAAGAATACAATTATAATACCAAAAAATATTCCAAAAAGAGTACCTGTGCTACCAATAATCAATGCCTGCGAAACCAATATTTTCCGAATATCTTTTAGATTAGCGCCTAATAATCTTAATATTCCAATATCTTTTATTTTTTTTATTGTAATCAATGAAAGCGTGGCTACCATATTAAAAGATGCTACAAGAATAATTAGACTCAAAACTATAATTGATCCAATTTTTTCCATTTTCATTGCTTTTACGAGAGTTGAATGTCGGTCTTCCCATGATTGAACTTTAATATTTCCATTAAATAATTGGTTTAATTTTTCCTTTATAATTTCTTCATACCCAGCATCTTTTATTTTTATGTCTAAATAATTAGTATTTGCTATAGATTGAAATAATCTCTGACCTATATTTTCAGGAATAAAAATAAATTTATCATCATAATCTAAAATCTTTGAATAAAACAATCCACTAACTTGAATCTTAACCGCAGGTGAAAAACCCAATATTGATATTTGATCAAGTGGTGATGAAATAATTATTTCATCACCTACTTTTACACCTAATCGAGATGCTATATCATAACCAATTAACACTTGATCTTTATTAGGGTATTTACCAATTATTGGTAACTGATAGAACTGTTCTATTAAATCTGTATTAATTTCTTTGAATGTTACTACTTTGCGTTTGGATTCAAAACTAATAATACCACGTCTTTCTCTATTAGGCGAAACCATTATGATTCCTTTAATATTATTTATAATAGATATATCATAATTAAATCCAATCCCCGATACTTTAATATGTCCATCAAAATCGCTTATCTTCTTATTCAATTGTTCTTCAAAACCATTAAGCACAGAAACGGCAATAACCAAAGCTAAAGATCCAATCGCTATACCAACCTTAGATATTATTCCAGTAAATTTTCCAACTCCTTTATTTGAAGCCAAAAATTGCCTGGCTATAAATAGATATAATTTCAATCTTGTACCAGAAGTTTTGAAGGTTGGAGTTTTAAAATAGATTTAGTTGGTACTAAAGTAGCAATAATTGAAATTATTAATGTGATTATGAGAATTAAAAAAAATATAGAATAATCAAAAACGGCTGGAACATAATCCATAAAATAAATATCCTCTGGTAGAGTAATCAGCTTATATTTATTTTGTAGCTTAATAAATAAATAAGCATTTATCGAACCTAAAAAAGACCCCAATAAGCCAATAATACCACCTTGAAATAAAAAAATTTTTCGTATATCTGAATTTTTCATACCCTGAGATATAAGAATCCCTATTTGACTATTTTTCTCTTTAATAATCATAGATATTGTCGCCATTATATTTGTAATTGCAACCAATGCAATTAAACCAAATATGATAATAATTGGTAACCTTTGAATATTTATCCATTCAAAAATAACATGATGTCTATCTTTCCATGATTCTAAATAATATGGATAACTAATAAAATTATTTAAAACTTTGATAACGTCTTCCATCTTTTCATTTGAATTAACTATGTAACCAGTTACATGGCCATCCATCTCAAATATTCTTTTTGCTTTATCAATAGAAACAAAAGAGATCATCTTATCATATTCTTGCATTCCAGATTTAAATAATCCACTAACTTCAATTATATTATATTTTTTTTTAATAAATTCTTTAGGTGCATTAATCAATGGTGTGACTATCACTTGATCTTTGATTTCAACATTCAAGGCATGACTTAATGATTGTCCTAAAATAATATCATCTTCATTAATAATATTTTCTTCCATTATGAAAAATGATTGACTAGGAATTTTATTAACACCTTCAATAATAATACCTTCAGTATGTTTACCTTTATGAATCATAGCTGTTCCACGAATATATGGTTTTACATCAATTTCCAAACCAGAACTATATAAAAGTGAATCAAGGTTATCTTTTTCACTAATTGGCTTACCAAAAATATTTTGAACTCTAATTAATCCATCTATGCTTGACAATTTTTGTTCTAATACACCTTCAAAACCCTTTATAATACTCATCGTAAGAATTAAGGCAAATAAACCAATTGAAAGACCAATAATTGCCAAAATACTAGCGTTCGAGGAAAAATTACTAGTAGACTTCGGATACAAATATCGCAGGACGAACTGCAGATATAATTTCATATTTAATCTTTTTCTATTCGCATGGTTGGAAATAAAATAACATCCCTGATCCAACGATTATTTGTAAGTAGCATAACAAGTCTATCAATACCAATCCCAACACCGCCAGTTGGAGGCATACCAGCTTCCATCGCACGAATGAATTCCTCATCCACAGGCTGCGCTTCTTCGTCACCTCTATCTCTTAGTTCTGCTTGTTGCTCTAATCTCTCTCTTTGATCAATTGGGTCATTAAGCTCTGTAAATGAATTTGCAAACTCAGATCCGCCTATAAATAACTCGAATCTCTCAACAATATCTTTACTGCCATCTCTTTTTGTCTTTGCTAAAGGTGATATTGATTTAGGATAATCAATTACAAATGTTGGATTAATTAATTTAGGCTCAACTAAGTTGCCCATTAAGGCATCTAGTAATTGCCCAATATTTGAATCTTTTTGAATTTTAATATTATTATCATTACAAATTTCAAAAAGCTCGTCTTCATTCATCATAGATATATCAGAACCAATAGCCTCTTCTAGTAACCCATAAAATGTTTTATTTTCAAATTTTTTAGATAGGTCAATATCAAATTCCCCCCACTTAATTTTCAGCTCACCTATTTTTTTTGCAGCATTTCGAATAATTTTCTCTACCAACATCATACAATCTCTATAGTCCGCATAAGCCCAATAAAACTCTAACATAGTAAATTCAGGATTATGATTTCTATCCATCCCTTCATTCCTAAAATCTTTTGACATTTCATATACTTTTTCAAAACCACCAATTATTAACCTTTTTAAATATAATTCATCAGCGATTCTAAGATATAACTTCTGCTCTAAGGCATTATGATGTGTTGTGAAAGGCCTTGCATTTGCACCTCCATATATAGGTTGCAAAACAGGTGTTTCTACTTCTAAAAATTGTTTTGAATCAAGTGTCATTCTAATCTCAGATATAATTTGAGTTCTTTTTCGAAACACATCTCTAGTATCTGAGTTTACTATTAAATCGAGATGGCGATTACGATATTTTAATTCTTTATCCTTAAAAGCGTCATAGACTTCCCCCTCTTTTTCTTTAACAATTGGTAAAGGTCTAATACTTTTTGATAAAACAGTAAATTTTTCGGCATGTACTGATATTTCTCCTGTTTTTGTCTTAAAAACGAATCCATTAATGCCTACAAAATCACCTATATCCATAAGCTTAAAACATTCATAAATTTTTTCACCAACGCTATCTCTTTTAATAAATATTTGGATTTGCCCTTTATCATCCATTAGTTGCATAAACGATGCCTTACCCATTTTTCTTAGCGCCATTATTCTTCCAGCTATACAGACATCTTTTTTTTCTAATTTTTTAAAGTTGTTTAGTATTTCCGTACTTTTATGGTTCGGATCAAATCTATATGGAAATGGATCAAAACCCATTTCTCTCAATTTATTTAGTTTATCTATCCTATAACCAATTATTTGACTTAAGTTTTTATTTTCTTCGGACATATTACCTCTATTATATATTTTAAAATTTTTCTTGTATCTCGCTTAATAAAAAGGAACGAATAAAACTATCTAAGTCACCGTCCATTACACTTTGGATATTACCTATTTCCTTTTTTGTACGATGATCTTTTACCAGATTATATGGGTGAAAAACATAAGAACGTATTTGACTTCCCCATGCTATATCTTTTTTTTGATCTTCTAAATTTTTTTGTTTTTCTTTTTCTTTTTCAATCTCTAATTGATAAAGACGAGCTTTTAATAACTTCATCGCTTGGTTTTTATTTTTATGTTGTGATCGTTCATTTTGGCATTGAGCCACTAGCCCTGAAGTTAAATGAGTAATTCTTACGGCTGAGTCAGTCTTGTTTACATGCTGTCCTCCGGCGCCACTTGCTCTATATGTATCTATCCTAATCTCGCTTGGGTTTATATCGATTTCAATTGTTTCATCAATAGAAGGATATACATAAACTGAAGCGAATGAGGTATGACGCCTGCTATTAGAGTCAAATGGTGAAATTCTTACCATCCTATGCACTCCAAACTCAGCTTTAGCTAATCCATATGCATACTCACCTTTTATTTCAAAAGTAACATCTTTTATACCCGCTTCATCACCGGATTGAAAATCAATTACTGAAAAGGAAAACCCTTTTTTTTCTGCCCAGCGACCATACATCCTATAAAGCATCTGAACCCAGTCCTGACTTTCTGTTCCACCTGCACCAGGATGAATTGTAATAATAGCATCTTGAGTATCTTCTTTCTTACCTAGAATCAATCTTAATTCTAAATCTTCTACTATATTTTTATATTGAAACACCTCATCAGATATATCACTTTTTGAAATTTCACCCTCACTATGGAACTCAAATAAAATTTCTATATCACTGTGTTTAGCTTCAATATCATGCCAAAGTATTATTTCTTTTTCTATCCTAGAAATATTTTTAAGTATCGCTGATGCTTTCTTATTATCACTCCAGAATATCGGGTCAGTAGTTTTTTCTTTAAGACTATCTAGTTGTTTATTTAAATCATCAATATCAAAGATACCCCCTAAGAAGAGAATATTTTTTACTAGCCTGAACAAAAAGATCTTTTATTTCAGATATTTCCATACTCTAATTTAATATCTCTGAATAAGTTAATTTGTTAGATTATTAATCACCAGATGATATAAATAGTCTCTCATTAAGAAAACGCCTCAAATCCATTTCATCCATGTCTAATTTTACAAATCTTCCATTCTCAGCTGCCGCAATTGCTCCACGCTCTTCAGATACAACTATAACAATAGCATCCGATTCTTCTGTCAGCCCTAATGCAGCTCTATGTCTAGTGCCCATATCAGGTGTAATCATGTCACTCTCTGTAAGAGGCAAAATACACCCAGCTGCCTCAACCAATGTGTTCTGTAAAATAATAGCACCATCATGTAGGGGTGATTCAGGATGAAAAATAGATAATAATAACGCAGAAGTGACTTCTCCTTTAATCGCCGTTCCTGATTCCTTATATATTCTCAACCCAGTTTCTCTTTGCACAACAATCAATGCACCATATTTTTTTTTACTCAACTTTAAAGAAGCATCGACAACTGCTTCTAATGAACGAGTTGTACCTACCCTAAATATTGTGCGGAAAAATCTAGTTTGCCCAACATAAATCAAAAGTCTTCTTATCTCAGGCTGAAATAAAATTACAAAAGCGACAACCCATACTGTCTGAAACTGATTAATTAGCCATGAAGTTGCACTGATACCAAAAGCATTAAACAAAAATGAGGCAATTAGTAAAATAATTATCCCGATAAGCATTTGCCCAGCCCTTGTTTCTTTAAAATACTGATAAACCTTATAAAAAATCCAGGTAACTAGGAGAATATCAATGACATCAATCAGTGATACTTTAATAAAACCTATTTTAAATAATTCAATCATGCTGAGCTTAAAATTCTCTCAGTAATTATAACAGCTCTCTTAGTCTCTTTTACATCATGTACTCTAATAATATTTGCTCCATTCATTATGCTAGCTATAACTGTTGCCAATGTACCTTCAATTCTATCTTCTGGAGGCAGACCTAAAGCATCACCAATAAATGCTTTCCTGCTTGGGCCTATCATTAATGGATAACCCAGGCTACTAATTTCATTTAACCTTCTAATTAATGTAAAGTTATGTTCAAAACATTTCCCAAATCCAATCCCAGGATCTAAAATAATATTACTTTTTTTAATTCCACTCATCTCAGCAAGGTTAGCTTGTCGAAGCAAAAAATCTCTTATATCTTTAATTAAATCATTATATAAAGGATTATCCTGCATTGTCTTTGGACGACCATTAATATGCATGATGATTATTGGAACATCATTTTCTGATAATACAGATAACATTTTATGATCAAATGTTAAACCACTTATATCATTAACTATATCTGCACCTGCATCAATTGCTCTTTTTGCAACAAAAGATTTGTATGTATCTACAGAAATTAAAATTTCACTATTAATCTTTTTTATTGCCTTTATTACTGGAATAATTCTTTGGCATTCGTTATCTATAGAAACAGAATCTGAACCAGGTCTAGTAGACTCACCACCAATATCTATAATATCAGCACCCATATCAATCATTTTTAAAGCATGGTTTATTGCATTGTTAGAATCAATATATCTACCACCATCGCTAAATGAATCTGGAGTTATATTTAGAATGCCCATTATCAATACATTCGAACTATGATCCAACCAAGTTTTAAAATGATTAATATTTATATAAACCTCTTAATGATATTTAATTTCTCTATACAATTAAATTAAAATTATATACTGCCATTAGATTTTAATGAATCAGACTCTTTAACATTAATTTTACGTTTTATTTTTGCTTTACCATTATTTAATTTTTTTTGTTTAATTTTTCTTTTAATAATTCTTTTACCTTCAAGTATTTTTTTTATATCGTTTGAATCTATTGTTTCATGCTTTAATAATGATTTAGCCATAGTATGTAACAAATCTTTATTGTCATTTAATATATCTTCTGAATTTTTTTGTGCTGTGCGAATAATTTTTGATATTTCTTCATCAATCATTCTTGCAGTTACCTCGCTATAATCTCTTTGAGATTGAATTTCTCTACCAAGAAAAATCTCTTCATTTTTTTTCCCGAATGTCATTGGTCCAAGCAGGTCACTCATACCCCACTCCATAACCATTTTCCTAGCGATTTGAGTAGCTTGCTCAATATCATTGCCGGCCCCAGTTGTCATTTTCTCAAAAATTAACATTTCTGCAGCACGACCTCCCATCAAAATAGCTAATCTCCCATCAACGTAAGGTTTAGAATATCCATGTTTTTCATCCATAGGAAGCTGCATAGTGACTCCTAGTGCCCTACCTCTAGGAATAATAGTCACTTTATGAACTGGGTCAGCTCCTTCTGTCCTAATTGCCACAATCGCATGACCTGCCTCATGATACGCCGTGGTCTCTTTTTCTTCATCAGTAAGAACCATACTTTTCCTTTGAACTCCCATCAAAACCTTATCTTTTGCCTCTTCAAAGTCATCCATATCAATAGAACGCTTGTTTTCTCTTGCGGCGAGAAGTGCTGCTTCATTAACTATATTTGCTAAATCTGCTCCTACCATTCCAGGTGTACCTTTTGCCAAAGATTTCAAATCCACTTTTCTTTTATTTAAAACAACTTTTTTGGTATGTACCTGTAGTATTCCTAACCTACCTTTATAGTCTGGAACATCAACTATAATTTGACGATCAAACCTACCTGGCCTCAACAAAGCTGCATCTAAGACATCAGGCCTATTAGTTGCAGCAATTACAATAATATTATGATTATTATCAAATCCATCCATTTCAACTAACAAAGCATTCAAAGTTTGCTCTCTTTCATCATGCCCGCCTCCAATGCCTGCCCCTCTTTGTCTACCCACAGCATCTAATTCATCAATAAAAATTATACAAGGAGTGCTTTTTTTTGCCTGTTCAAATAAATCTCGAACTCTTGATGCACCAACACCAACAAACATTTCCACAAAATCTGCACCACTCAGACTATAAAAAGGTACACCAGCTTCGCCAGCGATAGCCCTAGCCATTAGAGTTTTTCCCGTACCAGGCTGTCCAACAAGTAAAGCACCTTTAGGTACTTTAGCCCCAAGTTTTTGAAATCTTTTTGGACTTTTTAAAAAATCTATAACCTCACTTAATTCTTCTTTAGCTTCATCACAGCCAGCAACGTCCTTAAAAGTTACTCTAGGCTGATCAGATGTCCATAATGAAGCCTTACTTTTGCCAAACTTAAAAATACTGCCCATTCCTCCAGCTCCACCCTGCATTCTTCTTAGCATAAAAAACCAAAAACCTAAAAGTAATATCCATGGCAGCATATTTAAGAAATAACCAGTCCAATCTATACTTTTTTCTTGAAACGTATAGTTTATACCAGCATTATCCCATTCTTCAGTGACCGTTCTATCAATAAAGGGCATTGTTAATCTAAATTTTTCAATATCATCCCTAACCCCTAAAGGAGTATCAATAGTTTGTACTGATTTAAATTCGCCATGAAATGTTTTATCAATGATAATAGCTTTTTGGATCAAACCATCATTTAAATAATGCTTATACTCTGTGTATTCAATATCTACTTCATTATTTCTACCTTCAGAAAGAATACTTGAAAAATAGACTGTTACTAAAATAATAGAAATCCAAATAAAACTGGTTTTGCCAGCCCTTTTCCATTGAAAATCTTTCTTATCACTCTTTTTGTTATTTGAAAATTTCTTTTTGTTATCCATTTTTTCCTCTATGCAGTTGTCTAAGGCTTCAACTTATACAAACAATCTAATTGCCTAAACCTTTGGTTTAAATCAAGCCCATATCCTACTACAAATTCTGTTGTAATTTCAAATCCTATAACGTCTATATCAAAATTTAAATTATAATTATCTTTTTTTGATAATAATGTTACGATTGAAATATCCTTAGGATTATAAGATAAAATATGTTTATATAAATAATTTATTGTTAATCCTGAATCAATTATATCTTCAACTATAATAACTCTTTTATTTTTAATATCTAAATTAATATCCTTATCTAATATAATTTTCCCTGTGGTTTCGATACCATCATAACTTGCTACTTTAATAAAATCAATCTCACATTCAAAATTTACCTTTCTAATTAAATCGGACAAAAAAATAAAGCTACCATTTAATATTCCTATAAATATAGGAATATCATCATAGAATATTTCTGATAATTGGGCAGCAATGCCTTCTATCCTAATAGATATATCATCAATGGAAATATATTTACTTAGATTATTTTTTAATTTATTCATTATAAATGACTATTTAATATTCTATTAATTCTGATAATGCTTTTTGTATTACTATTTATTTTCACTGAATCATCAATCCTATAACCACAAAGCCATATAATTTTGTCATCAGCTGTAAGAACTACTTGTGAGTTCTTTTCAAAATAATTAATCTTATTATTTATTAAAAAATCACTTATTTTTTGGCTACCTGACATCCCCAGAGGCTTAAACCTATCTCCTGATTTCCACAATCTTAAGACCAATTTTTTATTTAAAACTTTATTTTGATCAATGTATTCATCATCAGGATTATTAGAAAAAAAAGGGACCTTAGAAAAATTATTTATAGAATAATGATATCCATAAAATTTACATTTATCCCCGACCGTTAATTCAATATATTTTTTTATTCTATATTTATTTTTTTTTACAATAAAAACTTTTCGATCATTAAGAATAATATATTTATTTTTTGTTAAGTACTTATTCCCAATAATATCTTTATCAAAAAAAAATTTAATATTTTCAATTTCATGTTTACGTAATTTCCCAATGGAATTTGTTAAGACTTGAAAAACGAATACCCTAGCTAGCTTTGGTAGTTTTTTTAGTTCTTTTTTTTCAATAATAAAACTTCCATCTTCATTTTCTAATGAGTTTTTAACTATGAAGTCTTTTATAAAGTACAATATGGACTCTTGCCATTCCTGAAAATTATTACCTGCTATTGTAATAGCTTCAATTAAATTAAGATTATTTTTTTGCCATGGTTTTATAATTACATTCCTTATAAAATTACGTTTATAATTAATATTACTATTACTTGAATCAATCACATATGGGATAGAATATTTTTCTATTATTCTCATCAAATAATCTTTAGTAAATGGTAATAAAGGCCTAATTATTTTATTATTTATCTCTTTCATACCACCTAATCCAAACAATCCTGTTTTTTCAGATATATTCATAAGAATAGTTTCTGCTTGATCATTAGCATGATGAGCCGTCACTATCCAATCAGCGCTAGTTTTAGTCATTATATTATTTAAATAATCATATCTACTTTCTCTGGCCCAAGCTTCTATACTAACACCTTTAGGTAAATCATTAGGATTTAAATTTTTATTATATGTTTTAATATTGAACTTTTCACCTAAAATTGATACAAAGGTTTCATCTATATCACTATCATGCCTTAGGTGGTGATTTATATGACATATAATTAATCTATCGCTATTACCTTTAAAATATTTTATAAATAGAAATAATAATAATATCGAATCACTTCCACCAGAAACTGACAATATAAATCTATGATTTTTCTTATTATTAATTACGCTATCAAAATGGCAAAATATATTATCTGAAAAAGAGTCATTAATTTTGAGTGGGTCTGGTATAAAATAGTTTTCCACTTTATTGATAATAATAATGTAGTATATTAAATATTGTCAAAAAATAAATTAGATAAACACTGAATCTTATCTTCATAGGAGTGAGGATAAAGAAACCATTCAGTAGCAGCAATACTACTTAGAATTGAATTTCCATCTTGCGGAGTAAAACAAAACCCAGATACTTCATTACCATTGCGTATATGCAAAGACTGTTCTACAATAACTGTCTGATTCAAAATTCTACCATAATGACCATGGTCTCGCCCGAAAGAAAAAACCGAACTAGTCATATCTTTTGTAGTCATAGCAACTAGTGGATTTTGATTTAATTTATTTTTTAAATCATCCATATGAATCGAATCATTTAATAATAACCGAAACCATAAGATATGCATATACTGACTATTAACTTTCATCGCAGAAGAAAATAAATCTAAATCTATACCGAGTGTATTAAATAATCCCGCTGCATCTTTTGCATGATGTGTCCCATATTTTTCATCATCATGAATACCAACTTTTGGAGAAGGTATAAAACTATCCTCCTGACTAAGATCATTAGCCCGCCTTACACATAAAAAATTTCCACTTAATAATTTATTGTCATTACCTCCATTTATTGCTATAGTATTTGCTATACAAGAAATATTATGAGTATTGCAACTTACTATTTGAATAAACTGATCTTCAGGATTTAAGATTCTATCATTGATACCTCTCGCATATTTTTTCCCAAAACCATCTTCGCTACCTTGCGCAATAAATCCTTTTACAGAATCAGAGAATTTCTCATAATATTTTACTTTATTACTATGCCCAATATCTTTAGGAGTACAATCAATTACAACTGCCGCTCTTGCTATAGCATCTTCAGTTTCTAAATCAGAATCAATTTTGAGCTTTTTAAAATGACTCCTTTTATCTGAATCTACAGCCAACCTAGCTCCACGTCTAAGCAAATCAGTAACCTTAGACCTATCTAGTTTTAAAGCGGAATTTTTATGAAAAGTAATTTCATCTATTCCTAATTGATCTTGATAATCACATAATAATCCTATCAATGGTTCTCCGATAGTACCAGTACCAACAACATGAACAATTTTTCTTTCCATGAAATTTTTCCTTTTAATTTTTCAATTATTTAAACTAATAATTAGAAAACTGAATTTTCACTCCATTCACCAAATTCAGTTTTCATAGCATCGACAATTTCTCCAACTGTACAATATGATTTAACAGCATCAATAATAAATGGTACTAGATTATTGTCTGTCTGACATGTTTTTGTTATTTCTTTTAAAGAACTTTCAACCTTATTCTCATCTCTATTATTTTTTAAATAATATAATTTTTTAAGTTGACTTTGTTCTGCTCTAGAATCTATTTCTAATATTGGTATTTCTATTTCTTCCTCATCATTAATAAATTGATTAACACCAACAACAATCCTATTATTATTATCAATTTTATTTTGATACTCTGAAGCAGATTTCGATATTTCTCTCTGCTGATATCCTTGTTCAATAGCAGCAACTACACCACCTAAATCATCTATCTCAGAAAAATACTCTTCGGCTTTTTCTTCCATTTCGTCTGTTAACTTTTCTATAAACCATGATCCCCCCAATGGGTCAACCACATTAACAACGCCTGTTTCATATGCAATAAGCTGCTGAGTTCTTAATGCTATTTCTGCTGCTTTTTCAGAAGGTAAAGCTATAGTTTCATCCATAGAATTAGTATGTAAACTTTGTGTGCCTCCAAGGACTGCTGCCATGGCCTGAAAACTAGTTCTTGCTATATTAATCTCTGGCTGCTGAGCTGTTAAACTACAACCGGCCGTTTGAGTATGAAACCTAAGCATCATTGACTTATTATTTTTTGCACCATACTTATTTTTTAATCTTTTTGCCCAAATCCTTCTTGCTGCTCTATATTTTGCAATTTCTTCAAAAAAATCTAAATGAGAATTGAAAAAAAATGAAATTCTTGGTGCAAAATCATCTACTTCTAAACCTGCTCGAATACCATATTCTAAATATGTAAACCCATCAGCAAGCGTAAATGCAAGCTCTTGAGCGGCTGTGGAGCCAGCCTCTCTTATATGATACCCGCTTACTGAAATTGTATTATATTGCGGCATATTACCTGTACAGTACGATAACATATCCGTAATGATTCTCATCGAGGGCTCTGGTGGGAATATCCATTCTTTTTGTGCAATGAATTCTTTTAAAATATCATTCTGTAGCGTTCCTTTTAATTTTTTGGGATCTACCCCCTGTTGTTCTGCTACAGCAATATAAAATGCTAAAAGAATGATAGCTGGTCCATTTATTGTTTGTGAGACCGAAACTTTTCCTAGATCAATGCCATCAAACAAGGTTTCCATATCACCTAGATGAAAAACATTCACACCACATTTTCCTACCTCACCAAGAGATAAAGAATGTCCTGGGTCATAGCCCATTAAGGTTGGCATATCATATGCAACAGATAATCCAGTCTGCCCTTTATCTAATAATAACTTGAACCTTCTATTTGTTTCTTCAGGTGTACCAAATCCAGCAAACTGGCGCATTGTCCATAATTTTCCTCTATATAAATTAGGATGTATACCACGCGTGTATGGATACTGGCCAGGGAAGCCCAAATCTCTATGATAATTATTATCAGGATTAATAGGAAAATAACATACATCTAATGGGTGTCCACTTAATGTATCAAAATCTCCCTCTCTATCAATTATATTGTTAATAGTATCTTCCCAACTATTTTGCATTTTCTTATTTAATACTTGATTCATTTCTCATTATTTATCTACCAGAACATTATCAATATTAAGTAATTGTTTTATTCTAATTTTTATACCTTTATCATTCAATAACAGCTTATCTAATATTTGAGCCCTACTACCATGCTCCACATAAGAATCAGGAAGGCCAAGTCTTTTTATCTCCCCTTTATAACCATTTTCTAATAAAAACGAAGATACACCATCTCCAAAGCCGCCATTGATTACCCCTTCTTCAATTGTCATTACCTTACTGATTTTTCTATTAATAACTGATTCTAAATATGCTGTATCCATAGGTTTAATAAATCTACAGTTAACAACCTCACAAGAGACACCTTCTATATCTAATTCATCTGCCACAGCTTTAGCACTATATACCATTGGCCCGACTGCAAGTATAGTAATGTCTTTTCCTTTTTTATCTACTTCCCATGTCCCAATTGGCAAAAGATTTGCCTGGCCTTCTTCATCAAATTCTACAGAACTAAATTTTGGATATCTTATACCGAATGGTCTATTGTAGCTTAATGCAGTATATAAAAGGTTTCTAAACTCATTCCCGTTTTTCGGTGCTGCCAATACAATTCCTTGAATGCAACGGAAATAAGATATATCCAACGCACCATGATGAGTAGGTCCATCTTCGCCAGCAATGCCAGCTCTATCCATACAAAAAATTACTGGTAGGTTTTGGACACATACATCATGTACTATATGATCAAAAGCTCTTTGCAAAAAAGTAGAATAAATTGCTACAATAGGGCGAATACCTTGTGTTGCTAAACCAGCTGAAAATGTAACAGCATGACCCTCAGCAATACCAACATCATAATACCTATCTTTAAATTTTTTCTCAAAGGGAACTAAACCTGTCCCCTCTCTCATCGCTGCAGTAATACAGACAACATCTTTTCTATTTTCTGCAACCTCACAAGATAAATACCCAAAAACATCTTGGAATGAAGGTGTCTCTACTTTTTTTATATTCTTTTTAACACTACCATTACTTTTTCCATTCGCTTTTACTCCATGGTATTTTATAGGATCTTCTTCCGCAACAGGCATCCCCTTCCCTTTTTTAGTAACAACATGTAATAAAACAGGGCGCTCAATATCTTTAATAGTGTCTAGTGTTTTTAATAATTCATCTAAGTCATGACCATCTATAGGACCAAAATAACGAAAGCCCATTTCTTCAAAAAGCATACCAGGGACAATAATATTTTTAATACTTTTATCAAGCCTACTTAAAAAAGATTGAATAGTATTTCTAGCAAGCGGAAGCTTTTTTGTTATTTCCCAAGCTTCTTTTTTAAGTGCATTATAAGTAGGATTAGATATCAATCTAGTGAAATACTTACTTAATGCTCCAACATTTGGACTAATAGACATCTCATTATCATTTAAAATTACCGTGATCTGTCTACCTAGATGCCCTGCATTATTTATTGCCTCAAATGCCAGACCTCCTGTCATTGCTCCATCTCCAATGACTGCAGCGACGCGATAATCTTCATTCTTTTGAAATCTAGCCTCAGACATACCTAAAGCTGCAGATATTGCAGTTGAGGCATGTCCAGCACCAAATACATCATAGTCACTCTCGCTTCGTTTAAGAAAGCCACTCAAACCTCCAAACTGTCTAATACTTGGAAACTCTTCAAATCGTCCAGTAAGAAGCTTATGCGCATATGCCTGATGACCTACATCCCAGACAATTTTATCATCAGGGGCATTGTAAATATAATGTAGTGCAGTAGTTAACTCAATAACACCTAGAGTTGGTGCTAAATGACCGCCAATTTCAGTAATTGTATTTACCGTATAAAACCGTAATTCATCACAAAGTTTATGCAAATCATCATTGTCTAACTTTTTAAGGTCTTCCGGCGATTTAATTTGAGGTAAATATTTAAGCTGCATCAACTTTATTTAAATTATTCCAATAATATTTACTAGAGGGGTTAAATAATAATTCATGAAAAATAGAAATACCATCCAATTCTGGATGAAAAGATAATCCAAGGTGCATATTTTGCATAACAGCAGCAGGCGAATTTTCTAACATAGTTAAAACCATTACATCTTTACCATAATCAATAATTTTTGGCGCTCTGATTAATGTACTATTTAAAGGCATTAATTCATTATTCAATTTCAAATTAATAGACATTTTCTTTGACATTATTTGCCTTCCATAAGCATTCCTATTTACCATTATATCAAGAATATTAAGTGGTACCACTTTTGTTTCATGTTCAATTTTTTTTGCCATCATAATCAAACCTGCGCATGTGCCCATAATTGAATTCTCTTTTGCAAAATCTTTTATCGGTTCTCTTAATTTAAAAGTATCAAGTAACAAAGACATAGTAGTTGACTCTCCACCGGGGATTACTAATCCATCTACCCCATCAAGATGCTTAGGAAGCTTTACTCCTTTTGACCTTATACCTAGATCTGAAAAGATATTATGATGCAGAGCGTAATTACCCTGTAACTCAAGCACACCAACCTCTATCACCAGCCACGCTCCTGCAATCTCTCACTATCTGGTATCTCAGACATATCTAATCCCTTCATTGCCGATTTTAATCCGATACTAGCCTTTAATACCTTATCTGAATCTTTATAATGTGTAGTTGCTTCGACAACAGCTTTTGCCCTTGCCGCTGGATCTTCACTTTTAAATATACCAGATCCCACAAATACAGTCTCAGCACCTAATTGCATCATTAAAGAAGCGTCTGCAGGTGTTGCAATACCTCCTGCTGCAAAATTAGGAACAGGTAATTTACCATTTTCTGATACCTTAATGACCAAATCCAGAGGAGCACCCATATTCTTTGATTCAGCAACTAACTGCTCTCGATTTAAAGTCGTTATTTTTTTTATATCATTCATTACGGTTCTCATGTGGCGTACCGCTTCAACAATATTACCACTACCAGCTTCGCCTTTTGTCCTGATCAACGCCGCACCTTCTGCTATCCTTCTTAATGCTTCACCTAAATTTCTACAGCCACAAACAAATGGAACTTTAAAATCATGTTTCCATACATGATTATGCTCATCTGCAGGTGTAAGTACTTCACTCTCATCTATAAAATCAATTTCTAAAGCCTCAAGTACTTGAGCTTCCGCGAAATGCCCGATCCTACACTTAGCCATTACAGGAATAGACACTGATCTTTGAATTTCTTTTATCATTTCTGGATCACTCATCCTTGAAATACCACCATCTTTTCTTATATCTGAAGGTATCCTCTCGAGAGCCATCACTGCACATGCTCCTGCATCTTCAGCAATCTTTGCTTGCTCATGGTTCGTAACATCCATAATTACACCACCTTTTAACATTTCTGCCAAGCCAATTTTTACATCAAACGGATTGTTGCTCATATATTTCTTCCTTATAATCATTTTTGGAAATTATTTTAATTTTTTCAATTACCTGGTTAATAATATTATCCGGCGTTGAAGCTCCCGCTGATATTCCAACACTTTTAATATTTTTAAACCAGGATTCCTCTAAATCATTTACGTTTAATACTTGATGTGAGTTTTTATTTCTTGCTAATGATAACTGTGTTAACCTTTTCGAATTAGCACTTGTAAATGAGCCAATTATTATCATTAAATCACAAATTTCAGCTAATTCTTTGATTTGCTCATGGTTCCTTCTCGTTGGGAAACAAATAGTATTTATAAAACGAAGATCAAATACTTTCTCTGCTAGTACATTAAGAATTTCTTGAACGTTCTCAATCATCTGAGTAGACTGGCTTACCACACCTGCCCTCTTCATTCTACCAAGTGCTCGTGCTTCTTTAACACTAGAAATAACAATAGGCTTTGAAACCTGAGCAGCTATACCCTCAACCTCATCATGATTATGGTCTCCTATAATTATAGTACGTCTACCTTCAGATTCAAGAATCTTAATCTCTTTATGAATTTCCGTTACCAATGGGCAAGTTGCATCAATAATATTTAATTTTTTCTTCTGAGCATCTTTCCATATTTTAGGATCTGTTCCATGTGCACGAAATAAAACAGGCTTATCCTCAGGAATTTCATCTAGATTGTTGACGACAACAGAACCAGAATTATTTAAATCAGATACCACGTCTTCATTGTGCACAATATCACCAAGCATAAAAACAGACTCATATTCCTCGCCACTTTTTTGAGCAAGGTTTACTGCATCTCTTACACCAAAGCAATATCCAGCATCTTTTGCTACTAATATTTTCACTGCAAAGTTCTCATCTGATCTAATATCATATCTTTTGTATTATTTATTATCATTTTTTTTGCATCATTAAGCGGTTCATTTACTACAGCACCTGAAGCAAATGCATGGCCACCGCCACCAAACGATTTTGCAATATTATTAACAGTAAATCTACCCTTAGAACGTAAATTAATTCTACAAGAATTCAAATCAGCCTCGTAAATGACTAATGCCACCTCTACACCTTGTATTGAACGTATGAAATCAGCAAAGCCCTCTAAATCATTTTTAGTTGCATTGTGCTTTTGCATTGTGCTATTCATGACAACAGACCAAGCAAATTTACCTTCTAGGTCATAACCAATATTTGAAATCATCTCACCTAACACGCTGACTCGTTTTTTTGAACTATTCTCATAAATTTTTTGATAGATCAAATTTGTATTTACACCTTTTTCTAAACACTCTATGGCTATTGAATGACAGTATGTATCTGTATTACTATATCGGAAGCATCCTGTGTCAGTCATAACCGCAGTATAGATTCCATCACATATCTCCCTTGTTAGAGGCTTATCTCTAGCTTCTTTTAGATAACTGCGAACCATACATCCTGTTGCTGCTGATTTTGTATCAACTATATTATAAGTAAAGCCATGATCATCAGGATGAGGGTGATGATCAATATTCATCACAGGTATGCTAAAATTATCAATTAAACTTTTAATATCGCGAGTTCGTCTAAAATCACCAACATCAAACACAATCGCAAGGTCGGCACCCTTTATCCATTCTAGATGATTGGACTCTTCAAACGTTTCAATACAATTATTTACATTTAGAAAGTCAAGCATTAATGGAGTTTGGGAGTAATTGATGATCTTTATATCTTTCCCTAATTCATCTAAATGATGAAATAAAGCCACCTCTGAACCTAGTCCATCACCATCAGGATTTTCATGAGTTGTTAGAAATATCCTATTCGCTAATGATATAACCTCATTTACTTTTCCCCAATCTATATCTGAATTATTATAATTCATTTATTTAAATTCCAATGTTCTTCATTCAGACCTTCATTATGTTTTACTAATCGCGCTAATAAAAATAAGTAATCTGAAAGACGATTCATATATTTCGAATGCATTTCATTAAACTCATCATTTTCATACGTTGCAACCAGGGCTCTCTCTACTTTTCGACAAACGGTTCTAGTAATATGCAACCTAGATGCAGGCTCGCTCCCACCGGGTAAAATAAACTCTCTAAGCGGCGGTAGCTTACTTGTAATAATTTCAATTTGACTTTCAATGTATATTAACCTCTCTTCTTTTAACAAACCAGAATCTGCTTTTGGGATGGAGACATCTCCACTAATATTAAATATGTCTTGCTGGATATTCTTTAACTCTTCAATAAAATCATTATCCGATAAAGAGGTAATAGTCCAACCAAGAACAGAATTAAAATGGTCTAATTCACCAAGTAAATTGATTCGAGGATGAGTCTTTTTTACCCTCTCACCTGAGCCAAGACTTGTTTGTCCAGCATCTCCAGTCTTTGTAGTTACCTTAGTTATTCTCATCCAAAATATATCCAACTTACAATTATAAATAATGGGACAAGAAAAGGAATCGACCACTTAAAAAGATAACCGAAAAAACTTGGCATCTCTATTCCTGATGATTCCGATATAGATTTTACCATGAAATTAGGAGCATTACCGATATAAGTATTTGCACCCATAAAAACAGCTCCCATAGATATTGCTAAGAGCGTCTCTTTCATTTGTCCCATCAAAGTAATTGGGTCACCCCCGGCAGTATTAAAGAACACTAAATAGGTTGGGGCATTATCTAAAAAGCTTGATAATACACCCGTATACCAAAAATACATCATATTGATTGGACCACTTTCACTAGAGACAGAGCTTATTATAAAAGCAAGTGCACCGTTAGTTCCTGCTTTTAAAATGGCAATAGCTGGAATAATAGTTATAAAAATTCCTGCAAAAAGTTTCGCAACCTCAACAATTGGGAACCATGTGTATTCATTATCTTTTCTGATTTGTTGCGGCGTATATGTCCAACTTGCATATGTCAATCCTAATAATAATAGGTCTCGTGCAATATTCTGCAGCTCTAGATGAACGCCATGATAAATTTCAAAACTAATATGAGGTTTCCAAAAACCACTTATTAATACAGCAACAATGACACCTAAAATCAGACCAATATTAAAAACCCCTTCTACGCCTAACTTTAATTTTTCTGCGCTAGGGTTAGTATTTATATTTTCTTTCTTTAGATAGTATGAGTCTAAGAAATAAAAAATTATTAGTAACGAAACTATCATAAAAACCATTGGCAAAAACATAGCGCTAGTAGTCCAAAAGAAATCAACTCCTTTTAAAAAACCTAAAAATAAAGGTGGGTCACCAAGAGGAGTAAGTGAACCTCCAATATTTGCAACAAGAAATATGAAAAAGACAATAATGTGAACTTTCTCTTTTCTATGTTTATTTGCATTGATCAATGGTCTAATTAGAAGCATCGCCGCACCGGTTGTTCCCATCCAACTCGCAAGTAAAGTTCCAATCAAAATAATTAAAAGGTTGACGATAGGCGTGCCTACCAATGTACCCGTGAGCCTTACCCCTCCTGAGATAGTAAAAAGAGCAAGTAATAATATGATAAATGGAACATACTCTAACAGGCCAACATGAAGAAGCTCATATAAAGTAACAGAAACACCCTCTTTTATTAAAAAGGGAATTATCAATATAGTCGCCCAAAATAAAGATATTTTACCAAAATTATGATGCCAAAATTCTGGTAAAACTAAAGGGAAAATAGCGATAGATAATAAAATCCCCGCAAATGGCACGACCCAAATAATACTCATATTCTCAATGCTACCATCTAAATGATAACCGCCAGAGTGGTCACCTCCTGCGCCAAGACATAGGATTGGCATTATAAATGATAAAAATAATATTAATTTTCTTTGCATAAAGTACACCTATATTAAATAATAATAATTAACATCAAATTTACAATATTTTCTTTATAATAAGTAATAGTGATACTATAGTAAATTTGGATATTATGACAGTATATTTATCAATCTTAATCCTCGGTTTAGCTATCCTGGGACTTTCTATTGGAGTAATATTTAGTGATAAGCCTATCCAAGGAAGTTGTGGAGGAGTGGGAGCAGATGAAAGTTGCTCAATATGTGAAGGTGACGCTCAAAAATGTGAAACTATTGAAGCTTTATAATTCTACTATCTGAAAAAATTTCTAGAACTGCTCTGACTAAAAGTACTATCCTCATTCAAAATAATCCATAGAGCATCTATTGTTTCATCTTCTTCTACTTTTTTGATTCCCACATCATACGATAAAACCATCAACGCAGTTGCCCATGCGTCTGCAGTGAGGCATTCATCTGCTTTTACGCTAACAGATACAATGTTTGTTTCCTTTTGCAAACCAGTAGTTGGATTAATTGTATGACTGATCATGTTCCCATTTTTAGCTCTAAAACTTCTATAATTTCCCGAAGTAGCTATGGCCTTATCATCTAGTATAGTTTTGGAAATCAAATTTTTCCCAGGTAGTGAATTTCTTATAGGTGCATCTATTCCTACCCTCCACTGATTGTTAAAAATGTTTACCCCACTACATCTAATCTCACCTCCAATTTCAACAAATATATTTGAAAATCCTTTAAGAATTAACCAATCATGAATTTTATCTACTGCATATCCTTTTGCAATTGCATTTAAATCTAATTGTGTTTTTGGATGTGTTTTCTTAACATATGGATAATTCAATTTGATTTTATCAGCACCAACATATTCTAAGATAGTTTCTATTTCATCATCACTTGGAATTTTCTTATTTTTATTCGCTAAAGGGCCAAAACCCCATATATCCATAATTGGGAAAATAGTGTAGTCAAACATTCCTCCAGTTTTTTGGTGTATTAATTTTCCTTGCTCAAGCACATAAAAAAAATCATCTGAAACTTTTTGAGGATCTAATGATAAATTTTTATTAAACAACGAAATTTCACTTTCCTTTATCCAAGTCGACATTTGCTGATTAAGATCTGACAATATAGAATCTATAGAATTCTCAATTTGTTTTTTATCATATTTCATGTCTTCAAATACAAGTTTTATAGAATAGGTTGTTCCCATAGTGCTACCAGAAAAAGTATAGCTATCATTTCTACTACCACATGAATTAAATAAAAATAAAAAGCCCAATATAAATTGGGCTTTTTTTATTTGCTTTGAGAAGTAATTATTAACCAAAACTATCAAATGCAATCATTTCTTTTTCTACGCCAAGGTCATCTAACATATCCTCGACTGCTTTAATCATCATAGGTGGACCACACATGTAATACTCAATCTCTGTTGGATCTTCATGCTTACTAAGATAATTATCATGCGCTACTTGATGGATAAAACCTGTAGGTCCAGTCCAATTATCTTCAGGAAGTGGCTCAGAAAGAGCAACATT
>NHJO01000006.1 GCA_002169695.1 bacterium TMED217 | reverse complement strand
TCAGTTGTTTCAGTTGTTTCAGTTGTTTCAGCTGTTTCAGCTGTTTCAGCTGTTTCAGTTGTTTCAGTTGTTTCAGCTGTTTCAGCTGTTTCAGTTGTTTCAGTTGTTTCATGAAGGTTAATATTCTCTTTTGAATTTTTATTTTTAGAATCATCAACAAGACTAGTTCCAAACGATTTTCCTTCTAAATTTTGATTATTATATAAGGACTCTTTTTTACTATTTTGAGCAACCTCGTCATCATTTTTTTCAACTAGATCATTATTAAAACCTTTGTCAGCTTCATCAATTTTTATTTTTGCTTTTAACTCTTGTGTATGTTTTCTCTTTTCATCTTCTTTACGAAATTTTTCACGATTTTGCAAATATTCAGATTTCCATAAATTAAATTTTTCCTTAGACGCAATTATTGGCTTATAGTAGTCAAGATCAAAATAAGCTCTAATGAGCATCAAATAGCTAGTTACAAGAAATAATATGCATCCATAGATACTAAACATATCTATAAACAAATCAGAAACGAGCCCAGCTAATAATCCAGAGTAATGAAACTTAGATGGACTAATATCATAATGAATAGATACAATACCTATTGAGATAGACAATAAAAATATTGTCAGAAGAGCATATATTGTGACCTTTATTGGGTGTTCTTTATCTTTTTTAGAAAAGAAAACCCAACCCCAAAAAATTCCAAGTGCTGGAAATATTAATGAAACATAACCAAAACCCAATTTTATCAATAGATGTGAAACAAATACACCTAAAATACCCATCGGATTATTAATTACTACAGATGGACTTATAGAGGGCTCTTCACTTGGATTGTAACCTAATAAACTAACAAAAATAAATACAGATATAGCTAGTAAAAGTATACCTAATATTTCTAATCGTCTATCTTCTTTTATTGAAGTTTTTTTTTTCATGTGGAATTAAAGCTGATAATAAGAAAAAATAACGAATATTTATAGCAAGATATTTTCTATTTTATTTTAACTATGCAAACTCCCATTTTTATAAAATGGAGGCTTGATTATTTCCGCTTCTTTTAATTTTCCTCTGACGTCTATATTAATTTTTTTACCTATTACATTGCATGTTTTATCTATATAGCCCATGCCTATACCTTGGTTTAAGCTAGGACTCATCGTTCCACTAGTTACATTACCAACTAATTCATCTTTATAAATTATATTGTATCCATGCCTAGGTATAGCTCTATCTAGCATTATAAAACTAAATAGATATCTATTAATACTATTATTCTTTTCAATTATTTTATGTTTTCCTATAAAATTATCCTTATCTAATTTAGTAATCCAACTTAACCCAGCTTCTATAGGACTTATTTTTTGATTAATATCATTCCCATAAAGCAAATAGTTCATTTCAAGTCTTAATGTATCTCTACAACCTAAGCCAGCAGGCACCAACCCATAGCTTTTACCATATTCAATCAATGCACTCCAAATATCATTTGTAGCATCCAGAGAACAATATATCTCATATCCGAGCTCACCAGAATATCCAGTACGAGATAATAAAATTTCATGCCCTAGAATATCTATTTTATCAATAAAATGATAAAATTTTAATGAGGATATGTCTTCATTAATATTTGATTGTAAAATTTTTCGAGAAGCAGGCCCCTGGATTGCAATCATATCACAATTTTGACTTATATCATCTATTTCGACACCATCAATTATAACAGATTTTAACCATTGGAAATTTTTATCAATATTAGAAGCATTCACAACCATCATAAAAGTATGCTCTTTTTTATAAATAATTATATCATCAATGATACCACCGTTATCATCACAAATAGCAGTGTATTGGGCCTGACCTTTTCTCAACTTGGAAACATCATTAACTGTAACTAATTGAAGAAATTTATCTGCTGCTTTTCCTGATATGATAAACTCACCCATATGGCTAACATCAAATAATCCAGCACTTTTTCTTACACTAAGATGTTCGTCTACTATACCGCTATAGTATACTGGCAATAAAAACCCTGAGAAAGACACAATGTTATTACTATTCTCTCTGTGCCAATTATAGAGAGATGTTTTTTCTACATTATTATCCATTAATATTTTTTAATGCCGCTTTAATTATGCTCTCAATATTATTGCCTTGATTACTTTCAGCTTTAAATATCTGAGTCAATGCTTTTTTTGATTGTTGCGAACTATATCCAAGAGATAAAAGTGCATTTAAAGCATCATCATATAATTTAGGACTAATATCGTCTTTGAACCCTATATTGTCATCTCCGATCTTTATAAATTTATCCTTTAGCTCTATAATAATTCGCTTTGCTGTCTTTGCACCAACCCCAGAAATTTCAGTTAATGCCCCTACATCACCTGAGATTACTTTTTCTTTAAATTCATTAGGTAAAATTCCACTTAAAATCGTAGCTCCTAATTTTGGACCAATGCCACTTATACCAATTAGAAATAAAAAAATTTCCCTCTCGAATATTGAATAAAAACCATAAAGATCAAGAGCGTCTTCTCTTACATGTAAATACGTATAAAGTTGTATTTTATCATCAGTTTTAATTGAGTTAATTGTATTCACAGTACAGGATACTTTAATACCAAATTCTCCTACTTTTAAAACAACAAAATCTTTGTGTTTAGATATTAAATTACCACTTATTTGATAAATCATATGATTTGATAATTATTAATAAAACATAATCCAACCGCCATTGCATCTGTGATATCAATCGGTTTTGGTGTTTCTTTTAACTGTAAAATTTGTGTAACCATAAACTGGACCTGTTCTTTCGTTGCTGAACCATTTCCACATAATGACTGCTTTATTTTCCTTGGCGCAAATTCATATATATCTAAATTAGATTTAGCTCCTGATAACATCATAACAGCTCTGGCTTGGCCTAAAGTAACCGCTGATTTCACATTTTTACTATAAAAAGAATCTTCCATTGCCATTATTACTGGACTGAATTTACTAATAATCGATAATACTTCCTCATGAAGATGCATTAAGCGCTTTTCTAGTCGATCTCTTTTTTTTGGCCTAATTGCACCGTAAGCTACAAGCTTTGTTGATGATTTGTAAAAATCTAAAATACAAAACCCTGTTATAATGATACCAGGATCAATAGCAATTATTCTAGTACTATTCAATTTTCAGAGGATATTGAAAAATTAGAATATACTTGATTTACATCATCATGATTATCGATCGTCTCCATAAGATTAATTATTTTTTCTTGATCTTCTCCATTTACTTCTTGAGTAGATTTAGGAGCCATAACTAAATCAGTAGCTTTTAAAATATATCCTTTTTCTTCTAACCTGTCTTTGACACTCATTAAATCACTTTGATTCGTTGTGACAAAAACATTGCTACTAGATCTTTCAAAATCAATTGCTCCACTTTCTAAAATATCATCAAATAATTTTTCCTCATCACCATTATAGTCAGATATTATGATTTCTCCCTTTCTCTCAAACATCCAAGAAACACTGCCTGGCTCTGCAAGGCTACCATTATTCTTATTTAAGATATGCCTAATCTCTGAAACAGTCCTATTTTTATTGTCAGTAATTACTTCAATATAAATAGCAATACCATTAGGCCCATAACCCTCATATGACATTTCTTCATATTTCACACCCTCTAACTCTCCAGTACCTTTCTTAATTGCACGAATAATATTATCTTGAGGCATATTATTAGAACGTGCATTAGAAACTGCTTTCCGCAATCTAGGGTTTGAATCCTGATCACCTCCACCAAGCCTAGCTGAAACAGTTATTTCTTTAATGATTTTTGTAAATATTTTTCCTCGCTTAGAATCCTGAGCGCCCTTTCTATGTCGTATGTTCGCCCATTTACTATGTCCAGCCATATTATTCCTTATCTAAATTAATTTTTGATCGAATAATCCATGAATCTTTTGCACCTAAACGCGATATTGCATTTATTGTACCTTCAGCACTTTTCCTATCAATAAAATTTCCAATTCTTAATTTATATAATGGAGTCTCAAAATCAATATAAACAGTATCACCTAAAATATTTTGGAATCGCTTTGCTTCTGCTCTTGCAATAGAGGCTACAGTAGATTCATATATTTGTATACGAAAACCTTCATTTATATCTGACTTTGCCTGTTTAATCGAATCTAAAATAAAAATATGACTCCCCGTGAACACTTTATTTATAACCAATGGGAATTTAGGCGGTGATTCTTTTATAATGTTAAAATCAAACCAAAATAATGAGTCATCATTTTGAGCATAAGTACTAATTAATAACAGGAATAAAAATGCTATTTTTTTAATCATAGTTGCCGAATCTTTTCCAAAGGTACCCAAGCGCTATTTCCATTAAGTAAAATAATTTCTATCCAATTATTTTGAGCTTGAACTATCTTTACTTTTGTTCCTTCATTTATTTTAAATAATATTGTATTATCTCCATAAAAAGGCCCAGAATAGGCATCAACACTATTATCAATAATAACACCAATTCTATTATCATTTTCATCTAAAAACCTATCTAAAATTATAACATGAATAATAATTGATGTAACGATAAAAACTATTAATGACCTATCTAAAATAAAATTATCAAAAATATATAACTTTGATAATAAAAAGAAAATGACTGAAATAAATATCATTGTACTCCCAATAAAAAGCCACTCTTCTAAATTATATCTCGACTTAATTTTCATATATATCCTAACTAAAAAAAACTCATCTGGCAGTACAATTCTATCTTTAATGCGAGCATTTAATATTTCTAAATTGTGTTTAATATCAGAATTTCTTGGATTAATCCTAAGTGCTTTATTATATGACCAAATAGATTGGCCAATCATACCTTGTCTATAATATGCATTTCCAAGATTATAGTAAAGATTACTACTTTCCCAGCCTTCATCTAATATCTTTTCATATAATTCTATTGATTCTAGATAATTTGAGCTATTATAATAGTTGTTAGCACTAAAAAATTGCTCATCAATATTTTGAGAAATGATTTTTGACAAAAATAGAAGAAAAACTAAAAAATATCTCATTTTATTTGATTATCGATTTCTTGTAAAAGATTTAATGTCTTTTCTTTAAAATCAGTCCCATTGCTATCTTTTTGCTGACTATAGTAAACACTATCACATGATTTTAGATGCTCAACTAAATCATTTAATAAATTATCATCGATTAAGCCATACAAGATATCCTTAGCAATAATCGAGTCAAGATTATCAGATGTTAGTTGAAGCTTATCTTTTAGGTATGAAAAAATTATTTTTGATGAGGACTCTAATATATTTTGCATAGGGTCATTGATCTTTTTTATAGCATTCGATAATGCATTTCTCGATATCCGTGAAGGTTTATTACTTAGTCTATAGCCCAAAAATGTGTTAAAAATAAAAGGTATTGGAATTAACAAAATCGAAGCAATATATAAAAGAATAGCGCGAATCGAGCTGTCATCATTCTTAATCCACTGAGGATTATCTGTTCTAATATAATTTATATCTTTACTCAAAAGCTTTACCTCTTTTTTTGATAATCCATTATTGTCAAATGCAAGGGTATTACTTTTTATTACTGGTATATTTGTAGCACGAGAACTAATTCTTTGCCATTTTTCCTTAATCGGATCAAAATATGTCATTACTATAGGAGGAATAGAAATTTTCCCAGATATACGCGGAACTAAAATATAATCCCAACTCATGCTACCGGATAAAGCATCTCTAAAAACATTTTTTTTAAAATTTTCTTTTGGTGGAAACTGATCTAACTGATCAGAAAATTTAAATTTAGGGAGTGTAAAAAGGCCTAAATTGCCCGTGCCATCAACATTAACTCTAAATGTGATAGCTTCATTTACATAAGTTGAATCTCTATCAATTGATGTTGAAATTTTAAATTTTCCTACAGCCCCAGTAAAGCCACCTGGCCTTGGTTCTGGGAATTTTTTGATATTTATTTCTCTTTCTGGGGATCTTAAAATTTTTGTTTCTGTCTCTGTAAAAAACGAATTAAAAAACGGATCAAAAAAAGGATCTCTTTTCCTCCTTGATCGTTTTTTCTGAACTTGAACTTTAACCACTAGTGGTTTGATAAGATGATTAGTGCCAGATATAGGAAAAACAGCAACTTTATATAACGTACCAACATCATACCTAACACCATTTAAATCAACTTTTTTAAATTTAATTTGATTTGGTCTATATAATTCTTCTGTCCAAAAACCAGAAAATTCTGGGACCTGAAAAGGTTCTAAAGAAATCTCAACTTTTTTATATAGTTTATAAATAATAGTAATCTGCTCTCCAAGATATGCTTCATCCTTATCTATTTCAGCAGAAATAAAAACATCGAGATTCGATTTTTTTTTATTCGAACCAATAACCTGAATCGCGATTTGATTCGTCTTGAGTTTTCTACTACCAACAATTACTGACAAGGCTGGAATAATTAATTTTCCTGATTCTTTCGGAGCTATTGACCAAGACATTATTCTAGAATTTGTCACACTACCATTTATCCATTGCATACTAGTCTGCTGGCTTGGTCCACTAATAATTGAAAAATATTTAGAGATTTTTTCAATATTTACTTCACCAAAAGAGTCTGCATCCTCTAGTTCTATCTTATAATTAATTATATCATCTATAGAGCACTTATTCTTATCGACGAATGCTTTCACCTGTAGACAATAAGAAAATGAAAAATTGAGAAATATAAAAATTAAAACCTTATAGACTTGCATTACCAATCCTTGTCAAATTTATAAGACTTAGTTTTTAAAATATTTTGCTTCTGATTAATTTTTTCTTGATCTTTAAGCGCATTTAAAATTGCCTCGGCTTGGATTAATTCATCAGATTTATTTTCATTCTCCTGTTGCGATTTTTCTTCTTTACTTTGATCGCTATTATTTTGAAATGGCCTATCTTGACTATTTGTTTTTTTTTCTTCTGAATCATTTTTATCATCTTCATTTTCCTCTCTTTCATTTGCATCATTATTAGAGTGGTCTTCATTTTTATCTTTATTATTTTCACCCTGCCCCTGATTACTTTCATCGCTTTCATCGCTTTCATCGCTTTCATCGCTTTCATCGCTTTCATCGCTTTCATCACTTTCATCACTTTCATCGCTTTCATCACTTTTTTCTTTTTCATTTTGGCGCATTAAATTTTTTAACAACTCATAATTTATTTTTGCATCCGTATCATTCGGATTTAGCTCTAACGATTTTTTGTAATATGCTAGACTCTGCTCTGCTTGATTTTTATCCTGTAAAATTCTAGCTATATTATAATAAGCTTTTGATTTTAATTCTTTATTTTCAGAATCCAATATGCTTCCGAAACTATTTAGAGCATTCTCAATATCATTTTGATAATATGCACTAGATCCGAAACCATAACGCGCAGCTTTATCATCCTCTCTATTCATTAATATTGATTTATAATATTCTTGAGCCTGACCATATTTCTTTTCATTAAATAATTTTTGACCTTTATCCTGACTAAATGTATAGCAAAACATAAAAATGAGATATAGATATTTATTTTTCATCATCTACTAAATATTTAATTCTTGTCGGCATGACAAAGGAAGTTGTAAAAAATATTAATGAAATAAATGCTAATGGCTGAAACCTTTCTTCAAATTCTGAGTACTCATGCGAATTAATCTCTTTTTTTTGCATTGAATCTATTGCCTTATTTACATCCGTATAATTTTGACCATTATTCGAAAAATGAAAAAATTTACCGTTCCCAGCATTAGCAATTTCTTTTAATATATTCTTATTTAGAACTGATGTTATCAATTTACCACTTTTGTCTCTTTTATATTCAATTTGAACTTTATCTTTTGACATAATAGGAATTAAACTTCCCACATTTGACCCTACGCCTATTGTATGAACCTCTATACCTAATTCCAATGCCTGTTCAGATAGCTCTACTGCATCGCCTTCATGATCCTCACCATCAGTCACGATAAGAACAACTTTAAATTTATCTTCATCTTTAGAGACAAGCTCTATTGCTTTTTTCATAGCTGAACTAATAGAAGTTCCTTGATTCGGAATCATTTTTGTGTCAATTGCTTCTAAAAAAAGCAAAGCGGCCTCATAATCTGTGGTGAGAGGTAAATATAAATGGCTTGTACCAGCAAATACTATCATGGAAACACGATCGCCTTTAAGGCCTTGAATTAATTTACTTATTTCAAATTTTGCTTTATCAATTCTAGATGGCTTAACATCTTGCGCATCCATACTAGTAGATGTATCAAAAGCGATTACAAGATCTACTCCTTGCCTTTCAACTTTCCTGACCTTTGTTCCAAATTGAGGCCCAGATATTGATAGAATCAAACAAAAAGAACCGGCTATAAATAAAATATATTTTAATCTATTTTTACTATGATTAACGCGAGAATAATTCTGTTTTTTTATATTGTCTGCAGCATTTTTAAAAATATTTTCCTTTTTATCTACATATAATTCTTTAATAAAAAAAAATATTAGCGGTAGAAGAAACAATAAAAACCAAATATTATTAAATGACATTATACTCTCACTTTAAATAAATATTTTTTTAAAATAATAAGGTAAAACATAAATACTATAGATGGGATTAGAAATACAGCATATAGCTCTTTATATTTTGTATAATCCTTTACTTCAATCTCTGACCGCTCCAGTTTATCAATTTCTTTATAAATATCCATAAGGGCATCTTTATCAGTCGCTCTAAAGAACTTACCTCCAGTTTTAAATGCTATTTCTTTTAATGTTTCAACATCAATCTCATTGCGTATCAATCCTCTGCCAGGAATCCTTGAAAAGGATTGATCTGTGCCTGCAGCGATTGTATATATTTTTATATTAAAATTATTAGCAATAATCGCAGCAGTAGCAGGATCAATCTCTCCAGTATTATTACTACCATCAGATAAAAGAATCATAATCTTGCTCTTAGATTCACTATCTCTCAATCTATTTGTTGCATTCGCTATTGCCATACCGATTGCTGTACCATCATACTCTCTATCCGCAACGCTAATTTCATCAACCAATGTTTTTAAAACTTCAATATCAATAGTTAATGGACATTGTATAAAAGACTGACCTGCGAATACAACAACACCAATTCTATCTCCATTTCTTGAAGAGATAAATTCTTTAGCGGTGTTTTTAACTACTTCTAAACGATTAGGTAAAAAGTCATCTGCCAACATACTACTTGAAATATCTAATACAAGTATTATATCAATTACATTTATCTTTTTTTCACTAAGCTTATCAACTTTTCGAGGTCTAGCTAATGCAGTAACAAGGAAAAATAAAATGCATAATTCTAAAATTATTAATAATCGATGTCTAAGCCTTCCTCTAGATTTTATTTTTTTTGAAAAATATCTTTCGGATGAAAATATTATTGTGCCTTCTTGATTTTTACCATATTTTTTATAATAAATAAGCAATAAGGGTATAATTGCAATTAGTAGTAAAAACCATGGGTGCTGAAAATCCAATTTATTTAACTCTATTTTTTAAGGATAATATGTAAACGATATAGAATTAATTTTGTTCAAAAAAAATCAAAAATAACAAATATTATTTAAAATATCGTTATTCCTCAGAATCACTCTCTTCTTTAGCGTTAGGCCCTGAGTCTAAACCGTCAATAATTTCTTTTTTACTAGAATCAACAGCATCTCTAAATTCATTTACTCCTTGCCCTAATCCTCTTGCTAACTCCGGTAGCCTTTTTGCACCAAAAAGAATTAATACAACTACAAGAATCAATAAAATTTCCCAGGGTCCTAAATTAAAAAATGCTAAATTTAAATTTTTAACAATCATTTTTTCCTCCAGTTTATTTTATCGCAGATACCTTAAAATATAGTATGCAACGGCAATACCAATAACACTCGTAAAATTAAAATTCATTGATAAACCGAATTTTAAGACTATTACTTTTAGATCAATTATAAATACACCCATATCATTATTAACTAAACCTCCAAGGTCAAAATTAATTGATGTTAAAAAGAAATCTTTAACAACACTTTCCGGTAGTACTAATGAAAAAATACTCCCAAAAACACCGCCAAAAACAGCACCAACAAATAACGATAAAACAATTATATGTATTTTACGTTTTTGCATAATGACTTTTATTAGATATTATTAAAATTTTTACTATTTAAGTTAAATGTTGCCTGGCCTTATCTTAAAAAACCATAAAAAAGTATTAGCTATTATATAACCTAAACAAATAGGAAGTAGAGCAAAACCTTTCCAAATCATTATAGAGAATGAACAAACAATTAATATTATTAATAATTTAGAATTTTCTGAACTAGACTTAAAAGTTATTAAGGGCACTTTTGGGAAATGTATTGGACTTAACATTAATATGCCAAGAAAAATTACGAGGCCTAATGCTATATTTGGATTACCATAAAATTCCCCTCCACCAATTTGATTATTAAAATACATAAACGCTAAAATTGTAACCGTTGAAATTGGTGTGGAAAGGCCAATGAAATAACTTTTATGACTATCTTCATCTGTTTCTAAATTATACTTAGCTAACCTAACTGTTCCACAGATTAATGGTATAAAACTTATAATTAAACCAAGAATGAAATGTAGATTATTAGAATAGAGACTGTAAATTAAAATTGAAGGTGCTACGCAAAAAGATACTGTATCTGCCAAAGAATCAAATTCCACACCAAATTTTGATGAGATGCCTAAAAGTCTTGCTATTTTTCCATCAAATATATCCATTAATCCTGCTAATAGAATTAATATTCCAGCGTTAATATATTCCCCTCTCATAATAAATAAAATGGATGTAAAACCTAAAAACATATTTAGAATTGTAAGAGCATTAGGGAAAAATCTCTTTTTTGACTTTTTATTTTTTTTATTATTCATAAACTCCCAAAATAGTTTCACCGCCAAATACTTTTTGATTCAATTCAATACTTAGATTAATTCTAGCTGGAAGTATAATATCTGTTCTAGAACCAAACCTAATAAAACCTAACCTATCTCCAGCAGACATTTTTTTCCCTTTTTCCGCATAGCATAAAATTCTTCTAGCAACCAAACCAGCTATTTGTTTTACTTTTATCAACCCGAATTTAGTTTCAATAGAAATTTCCACTCTCTCATTATGATCAGAGGCCTTATGGTCAAAAGCAGCAAGAAATTGTCCTTTAACGTAATCGACACTATTAAATTTTCCATCTATAGGCATTCTATTAGCATGTACATTAAAAACACTTAAGAATATTGATATTAATTTTAATTTTTCACCACTTTTTGAATCAATAATATCCTCTATTTTAATTATTTTACCATCCGCAGGAGACAAAATTAAATTGTCTTGTTTAGGAATGATACGTATCGGGTCTCTGAAAAAATTAAGGCAAAACACTAGCAACACTGTTAAAAAAACAATGATTATATAAATATAATCTACTCTGTATATATAACCAGCACCAGCACTGAAAAACCAAGCAATAATAAGAGGATAAATGATAATATTCCCTTCAGATGCTAACTTCACTTATATGCCCCCAATTTAAGTCTAATATTAATATATCCATTATCTCTATATACTTTAAGTTTAATTTTATCTCCCGAGCGCAAATCTTTTTCTGCGATAGAATCTCTTATATCTGAAGGAGAATTTACCTTTTTGCCAGCAGCAGTAACAATAATATCTCCTATAATAATTCCAGCTTTTTGTGAAGCACTATTTTTATCTACATGAACTACTATAACACCATCACGAAATGGAACATTTAGATGCCTTATAATACTCCTATTTAAAGGTTGTACAACCAAACCAGTTGTAAAACTTCTATCAATGCTACCAGACGTTTTTAATTCCTCAGCTATACGTTTTGCAGCATTAATAGGAATGGCAAAACCTATACCAATAGAACCTTTGTTATAATTTGAACCGGTAAAGATAAAAGTATTTATTCCAATGATCTCACCTTTAGCATTAACCAAAGGTCCTCCTGAATTTCCAGGATTAATAGCTGCATCTGTTTGAATCATATTCTGTAATACCCGGCCTGATTCTTTTTGAACACCGAAATCCATATGATTAGCACTAATAATACCAACACTAGCAGTAGGTTGGTTACTAATACTAAATAATTCAAATGGATTGCCTAACGCAATAACCCATTCTCCAATAATTAAATCATCAGAATCGCCCATTTTAGCAAATGGAAAGTTGTTGCCATCTAATAATAATAAAGCCAGGTCTGAAGTTTTATCTACACCAATTATTTCCGCATCATATTCATCACCACCAGATAATGTAACTGTGATTTTTGAAGCATTCTCTACAACATGTGTGTTTGTTAAAACATAACCATCTGGGCTTATTACCACCCCACTACCAGAACTCTGCATTGGATAAATTTCTGGAGGAAAAAAATAATTAAAAAATGGATCTGGCATAGAATATGCTACATTTTTTTGTACATTAATGCAGGCAACTGAAGGACCTACTTTTTTAATCGCGCTTGTAATTACAGTTTGTCTAGATACGTCAATACTATGCTGACTAAAAAGCGAGGCAACTAAACATGTAGCGAAAAGAAATACTTTAGCTACCATATTCTACTTTCATAAGTATAAGCCCGCAAGCAGGCGCACGATGTATTTGTACATTTTTTCGTGGTTGTCCTAATAATTTTTTAAACTCATCTATTGTAAACCTATTTCTAGATATCTGTATCATCGTGCCAACTATATAACGAACCATATGATGAAGAAATCTATTACCAGATATATTATAAATAAGCATATTATTATGTTTCTCCCAAATTGAATGATAAATAACACACCTTGTATTTTTTTTTTCAGGATTAAACTTAGAGAATGATAGAAAATCATGTTCACCTAATACAATCCCTGATAGAGAATTTAAAAGCTCTAAATCAACATTATCTGTAAGCCATGCCTGATTTTTATATAAAATAGAACTACCTAAATATACTTGATAACGGTAAAATCTTTTAGTCGCATTAAAGCGTGCTTCAAAATTTTTATTTACTTCAACAACTGACATAATTTTACAATCTTTTGAAGTATTAGAATTAATCGCATTACGAAGTTCGTTATTACTCAATCTTGTATTAATATCAAAATGTGCAACTTGTCCATGTGCGTGGACTCCAGCATCAGTTCTACCTGAGCCATAGACAGAGACTCTATTTTTTATTCCAGATATCACTTTTAGTGCATTCTCGATTTCACCTTGTACAGTTTTTTTATCTTTTTGAAGCTGCCAACCGCTAAAACAAGAACCATCGTATTGAACTATTATTTTAAATCTAGACAATAATTTTGAATTATTCTTTTAATTATTACTATTTATATTAAGCTGAAATTCAAATAAATATTGAACGTCATACTTTTGAAATTTGATTTTTGGTACTAAAGAAAGATTACTTTTATTATTTATTCTAGATAAATAAAGTGAATTAATGCCTGAAATAATATGATTTAATATTATTCCACCTACTATAAACCTCCCTGTAAAAAAAAACTTATCACTATTAATTCTCATTTTTTCAAAGTTTCTACGAGTTGTATCACCACTTTTCCAATACCACGGTGAATAAGCCCACTGTCCTTCTTTTCCATCTCGCATTCTTAAATGCTCTTCATCAAAATCTTCATTAGAGTTATAATTTCCAATATCAACCCAATACCTGTGATCACCAGTTTTTTTTGCTCCAGCATATTCATTTGCATAAGCTATGTATTCTTTTTCTCTAACCTCGCCTAATTTATAAGCAGTTAAACAACTTGCGACTAGGATTGCTTCAGTTTGAATGAAAAACCTTGATGATTTTTTATTACCTAAATCTAATTCTCCCCATCCTGGAAATAATAATGATTTTGCCATCGGATGTATTGATGAATCACCAAAAATAATACTAAAATAAAAAATTAAAAAATAAATCGTTTTTTGCATGAAATCACTGATATAATTAATGTAATAAGAAAACAAACAATAGCAAATATATCTCCATATTTTGTATAAATACTTCCACTTTTAATAATGTTTATTTTTTCCTGGAAAATTAATTTTTTATTAAGCCCTACCTTTTTTTGAATGCTGCCATCAGGCCTAAAGACCCCCGATATGCCAGTATTAGCTGATCTAAGCACAGGAATACGATTCTCTATTGCTCTTAACCTCGCTAATTCAAAATGTTGATGTGGCCCATAAGAGTTTCCCAACCAACCATCATTTGCTTGAATAATTAATAACTCTGACCCTCTTTTTACAAATTCTCTAACAATCCTTGGAATACTTGATTCATAACAAATAATGGTAGAGAGATTTGTATCTTTCCATTGAAAGATTTTATAATCTTCTCCAGACTTAAAACGACCACGATCTATATTTATATTTAACCAAGTTAATGGGTGAAAAATCTCTGGAAACAAATCATATTCAGCGAATGGGACCAAATGAATTTTTGAATAAAGCGAATAATCGCTTTTTGGCTTAAGCAACATTGCACTATTATAGTAATTCTTTTTTCCCCCATTTACTTTTATATCAATAGTACCTGTTAATAAAGGAATATTGTGTTTGTCTACTGTATTCTGTAACATTTTTCTCGTTTTTTTATCTCTAGTTAAATATGAAGGTAGTGCTGTTTCTGGAAAGACAATTAAATCTGGTCTCAATTTTACTGCTTCATGATGTAATGAATCCATAAAAGATATGATTCGTTTTTTTTCATGCCATTTTATATTTGGATCTATATTAGGCTGTACGACAACAATATCAATATATTTCTGAGTGTCATTTAATGATCTCATACGTGCAAATCCTACTAAAGATATTGTAATTAACAATACCAGAACCTTAACTAAACCATCCTTTATTAAGTTATCATTCTTTAATGAATTATAAATAATGACATTGATACTAACTATAATAAAAGTCACACCATATGTCCCTGTCACCTCAATAATCTGCAATAAATAAATAAATTTAGATTGGGTAAGAGCTAAATTTGCCCATGGAAACCCTAATGGCCCAAAGCTACGAAACCATTCAATGGTTACTATTAAAAAGGGTAACAGAAGACTACCTAATAATTCTTTTTGTTTAAATGGAATGATTGAAATTATTATGCCGGCAAAAGACCAATATATTGATAGATATAAAACAGCCGCAACAAGACTCCCAAGCACGGTAATAAAATCCGCTCCTGAGTTAGAACCAATCCAATAAAACGCAGTAAAATTATATATAAGACCAAAAATATAACCATTAATAATATTTTCTTTTAAATCACCATAAATAAGAACATTAAATAATGGTATAAAGCCTATCCAGGCTAAAAAACCTAAATTGAATGGATAATATGACACCCCAACGATGAATCCAGATAATATAATTTGAATCCATGCTCTTAATTTAAAAAAAAAATTCAATTAGAATTTTTATCTAAATACTGCTGCAATATAATTGCCGCTGCAGTTTTATCAATTTCATGTTTATTATATCCTGTTTTTATATTTTGGAGCATAAGCGAATTTTTAGCACTTACCGAACTAAACCTCTCATCTTCATAAATAATAGGAATATCTAGAATAGATAAAGATTTTTTAAAATTACGAACTATTTCAGTCTGTTTAGTATCTTCACCTTTCATATTAATTGGAAGCCCCAAGACAAAGTTTTCAATATCATGTTCAATAACTATTTCTCTTAATTGGTTAACTAGATCCTCTTGATTAAAATAATTTAAAGTCTTAAATGGAGAAGCAATTAACTTCGAACGATCAGAAAGAGCTAAACCCACCCTTTTTTCACCAAAGTCTATCCCAAGAAATCTACCCATTTGACTAGATAGGCTTTCTCAAATAACTTTTTAATATTTTCCCTGGCTTAAAATGTGTCTTTTTATGTGCTGGTACAAAAATCTCTTCATTTGTTTTTGGATTTCTTGCTTTTGGTTTTGCCTTTGTCGGCTTTGACTCAATAACCCCAAAATTTCTTATCTCAATTCTAACATAAGGCTTATCCTCACATAATAGCTCTCTAATGACATTAAACACTTCATCAGTATACACTAAAGACTTTCTAGTGCTTATGCCTAGTTTATCTCCAAGTCTAATTGCAATATCTCTTTTTGTATATGTTCTTATACGCATTTATCTACCCACTCTTTCTACACTATCTACATGCTTGACATTCAATAACTTCTTAATCAATCTATCTAATTGACGCCTATTTTTTATTTGGACAATAAAATAAGCAGTTGCTACAACACCATTAACTTTAATATCCACACTTGCAATATTTATATTTTGACCACCAATACATTCAGATAAATCTTTTAATAGTCCTTTATAATCAACACCGATTATTTTTAATCTTGAATTAAAAGTTGAATCTCGAGGTATGTTCCAATCCACCGGAACTAACCTTTCTTCTTCTTTAGTTACAAGAGGCAAACTATAACATTTAGATCTATGCACAGTTAAACCCCTCCCTCTAGTAACAAATCCTGTAACATCATCTCCTGGAATAGGGCTACAACATTTACCATATTTAATCATTAGACTATTTATTCCATCTAAAAGTATACCATCTTTAGGACGAAGAACACCCCCTATAGCATCACCTATCTTCTTATATGCTGATCTATGTTCTATCTTAGCTTGTTCGGGGTTTATTTTATTATGAATCTCACGAAAAGTTAATTTCCCATGCCCTATTGAAGATAAGTAGGAATCTTCATCAGAATAACCAAAACTAGTATATGAATCTAGATATAATGTTTTTTGACTATAAAGTTTTAATCTTCTAAGCGTTTTAAATAAAATTTCTCTACCTAGTTTGACACTTTGAGTTTTATTATTAAAATTTAAATATTTATGAATAGCATTTCTAGCCTTGCTTGTAACAACAAATTTTTGCCAACTTATGCTTGGAGTTTGTTTTTTTCCAGTAATAATCTCAACCACATCGCCACTTTTAAGCTCTTCGTTTAATGTTACAAGCTTATGATTGACTTTAGCGCCTAAGCAACGCATACCAATTTGAGTATGGACCTGGAAAGCAAAATCAACAGGAGTTGATTTAATAGGAAGTTGAATTAAATCACCAGTTGGAGTAAATACATATATTTCACCATCAAACAAATCTATTTTCAATAAATCCATAAACTCTTTTGGATCGCTAGATTCGTTTTTCAATATTTCAATCAATTCTCTAAGCCACTTAATATCAGAACCCAAATCATTTGATTTTTTTCTACCTTCTTTATAAATCCAATGCGACGCGATGCCTATCTCTGCGATATTATCCATTTCTTTAGTTCTAATCTGAATTTCTACCATTTTACCATCAGTCCCAATTATTGTTGTATGAATAGATTGATACCCGTTTGATTTTGGAGTTGCGATAAAATCTTTAAAACGTTCTTGAACTGGGGTGTAAATATTATGAACAACACCAAGCGCAGTATAGCATTCTTCTAGTTTTGTTACTACAATTCTAATAGCATATAAATCATAAATATCTTCAAAATTTTTATTTCTAGCAATCATTTTTCCATAAATAGAAAAATAAGATTTGGATCTACCGTATATCTCAGACTTTATACTATATTTAATTAGTCCTGATTCAATTGGCGAAATATAGCTTTTTATTAATTTTTTACGCTGCCTCTTTGTTGTCTTTAATTTAGAATCAATTAAATTATATTCTAGTTTATTTAGAACTTTAAAAGTCAAATCATCTAATTGAGATTTAACAGAAGACATGCCTAACCTATGTGCTAATGGAGAATATACATCTCTTGTTTCAATCGCTATACGACGTTGTTTTATTTTTGGCAAATATTCTATTGTTTTCATATTATGCATTCTATCCGCAAACTTAATAATTATAACTCTGATATCTTTCGCAACAGATAAAAGCATTTTCATAAAATTCCCAACTTGCTTTTCTTTTCGAGTACTAAACTCAATCCCACTAATCTTAGTAAGGCCATCAACTAAATTAGCTAAATCTTTATCAAAATCTTTTTCAAGATCATCTATAGTTGTATTAGTATCCTCAATAACATCATGAAGTAAGCCCGCCATTATTGTTGTATAATCCATATTCCAAGATGCTAGAGTATTAGCGACTTCTATACAATGGTTAAAATACGGCTCACCTGAAAGTCTTTTTTGACCTTCATGATGCCTACTACCATATTCAAAAGCCTTCCAAAGTGATTCTTTAATGTAATCTTTATTATTTCCAGGTGATATATATACCTGATTAAATAATTTCAGAAAAGATTTAGGATAGTCACCAAATAATTGAGGAGCAAGTTTTACAAGAGGATTATCCATTAAAATGGCGCTTCTGGATTATGAGCGAGGTTTTCAAATCGTGTATATCTATTTATATATGTTGCCTCTACAATACCAGTTGGACCATTCCGTTGTTTAGCTATAATTATTTCTGCTTTCCCTTCATCTTCATCCTCTCTAGAATATACCCATGGTCTAAAAAGAAAAAGTACTACATCTGCATCTTGCTCTATCGCACCACTTTCCCTTAAGTCAGAAAGCTGAGGTCTTTTAGAACCAGTACGCTGTTCTACAGCTCTTGATAATTGTGAAAGAGCGACTATTGGTATATTTAATTCTTTAGCCAATGCTTTCATAGATCTTGAGATTGTTGCAATTTCTTGTTGCCTACTTTCTAAGCCTCTAGGCCCCTGCATTAATTGAAGGTAATCAACAATAATCATATCTGCATCGATATCATTTTTTAATCTTCTAGCTTTAGCTCTAAGCTCTAGGATGCTAAGCGCTGGAGTATCATCTAAATATATATCTGCATTAGAAAGTGGACCTACTGCTAAACTTAAATTTTTATATTGCGATTTTGGTAAATTACCTGCTCTTACCAAATTGCTATCTACTCGAGCTTCAGCACAAAGTAAGCGCATTGCAAGTTGATTATTTGCCATCTCAAGGCTAAAAAAACCTATCTTTTTATTTGAATCAATAGCAGCATTCCTCATCATATTCAATGCAAAAGAGGTTTTTCCCATTCCTGGTCTACCAGCAATAATTATTAAATCCCCATTTTGGAATCCAGTCGTTTTTGCATCTAAATCATTAAACCCTGTTGGCACACCTATTACAGAGCCTTTATGAGAAGCAATAGTATCAATATCTTCGAATGTTTTTATAAGAATAGGGTCAATTTTTTCAAAACCTTTTTGAAGCCTTTCTTGAGTGATGCCAAAAATAGATTTTTGAACAGACTCTAAAATATCATCAACTTCCTTAATATTATCATACGCTTCTTTTGATATATCATTAGCAAGATATATTAAATTTCTCAAGATTGATTTTTCGATTACAATTTTTACATATCGTTGGATATGTGCTGTTGTTGGAACCACCTCAATTAAACCGCTTATATAATATGCGCCACCAACTTTATCTAATTCTTTACTTTTTGTTAATACCTCTACAACAGATACTGTATCAATAGGTTCATTATCCTTATCAAGTTTTTCCATTGCTGCAAAAATTAACGAATGTGCATTTTTATAAAAATGACCTGACTCAAGTTTTTTTTCAAACACTTTATTGACAGCATCTTTATTTGACAACATTGAGCCAAGTACAGCCTGCTCCGCTTCATCAGAATGCGGCTGTACATTTAATATTTTGTTATTATCATTAGCCATAATTATCAAGATTTTAAAAAATCACGAATATATTTAAAATCCTCCCATGCCTTTTTTTTTAAAGATTGGTTCCTTAATAATGCATTAGGATGATATGTGACAACTAAAGGAATATTATTGAAATAACACTTTTTATTTCGCATCTCTTCCAAAGCGACATCTTTTTCCAATAAAATTTTTCCTACTACTTTACCAAGAGCAACTATAATCTTTGGTTTAATTATATTAATCTGTCCAATCAAAAAAGGTAAACATTCTTCGACTTCAGATGGAAGTGGATCTCTATCATTGTCCAATCTCCATTTGATTAAATTAGTTATGTAGGCATTGTTACTCCGATTGTAACCGATAGCTTTTAATATTTTATCTAAAAGTTTACCTTCACTACCAACAAATATCTCTCCTTTTAAACTTTCTTTTTCTCTAAGAGCCTCTCCGACTAAAAACAAATCAGCTTTAGAATCACCAGAACCAAAAATAAAATTATTATTTGAAGTTTCGTTTATATCTTTATATGAACTTTCTATTAATGATTTATAATCAAATAATATCTGATCGGTCGATTTTAAATTTTCAGTTTTTCTATCTCTTATTAGATTTACGTCGGAGTAAATTTCTTTCCCAAATAATTCTATATATTGGTTTATATATTTTTTGGTAAGAGAATTATCCATTTAATTAAGATATCTTTTCTTTTTTCCTCCATTTCACATCACCATCAATAAATTGATTGACAGCAACGCTCGTGGTTTTTTCCATTTCAACATAATCCTCTGGGGATTTTTCTTGAATCTCATCAAAAACACCATAGTCTTCTTCTTCAGCATCTTTTATCGAAGCTTGTACAATCCGTTCATCAAGAACTAATTTAGCTTGTCCAAACATAACACAAACAGCTTCATAAATATTATCAACTTTTTCTTCTATACTTCTTAAAGGGATGGTTTTAATTGCCATTATTTTTTTCCTTTTGTTAATTTATTTATAATCATAATAAAATCATTTATTGCAACTTGAATATTATCATTAATTAAGAGAGTATCAAATCTATCTTTATAATCCATTTCTTCTTGGAACCTATCTAATCTTTTTTCAATGCTTTTATTTGACTCACTACCTCTTTTAATCAATCTTTTTCTTAGATGGTCGACGCTCGGAGGTACTATGAAAATAGAATAAGAATGCTCTGGATATAATTCCTGAATAGACTGAGTTCCATTAACATCTAATTCAAGCAGTACTATTTCATCATTTAATATTGCTTTATCTAATTCTGATTTAATAGTTCCATAATACTGGCCATGCACATTTTCCCACTCAGCAAATTGTTTATTATCTTTTAATGAAATAAATTCTTTATGAGAAACAAAGTTATAGTCTTCGCCATTAACTTCATTCGACCTAGGACTACGTGTTGTATAAGATATAGACCAAACCAATTCACGCTTTAATCCTCTAACATGCTTACATAACGTAGTTTTGCCAGAACCTGATGGCGCAGATACACAAATTAAATTTTTCATTACAATATATTTTGTACTTGCTCTCTGATTTTTTCAATCTCGTTCTTTACCTCTACAACCATTCCTGTGACCTCGTGCAGTATACTTTTTGATCCAATGGTATTTACCTCTCGATTGAGCTCTTGTATTAAGAAGCTAAGTCTTTTACCGACTGGTTCATCATATTTTAAATAATCAATAAAAGTCTCTACATGAATATTCGCTCTAACTATCTCCTCTGTTATATCTGAGCGCTCTAATAAATATGCTACTTCTTGCATTAATCTATTTTTATCTATTATTACTTGTTCAGTAATAGATTTTATTTTTTCAGTTAATTCTTTGCTTTTCTTTTTTGGAATTCTAGAAGACAATTTTTTTATTCTTCCTAAATCTATTTTTATTAGTTTTATTCGGCTTAAAAGCTCGGTGTTTATTTGCTTCCCTTCAGCCAATCTCATTTTATTTAATTGATTTAAAGCACCACCAACAGCTTTCAATAATTTTTCATCATCAATAATATCAACATCAAGATATGTAATTATATCATTTGTATTAATAATATCACTTAGACTTATTTTTTCTCCATATTTTTTATTTATGTCTTTTACAATATTATGTATAGTTTTAAATCTATCCTTATTAAATGTCAAATTTCGACCGTCTGTCATCTTATCTATATCAATATGAATTTTTATGTTACCTCTTTTTAAATTGGCTGATACAATAGTCTTTATTTTTTGTTCTATTACTGGATTAATATTTATACCTAGAAACTTTATATCAAGATAACGTGAATTCAATGATTTAATTTCTACATTAATCTTCTCTCCATGGCCCTTTACACTTGCCCGGCCATATCCTGTCATACTTTTTATCATACAATCCTGAAAAACATGATTCAATATTACACAATCAAAAACATTGTTTTTATCAACTTAATTAAATACTTTTTCTTTTATCCAATCAGAGGATAATCCAACTGTAATTAAATGATTATTATCTAAACCTTTAATGGAGTTATCAATGATAAATGAATAATCAATTGAAATATTTCTAAAATTTAACCCTAAGCCAGCAGATAAAGAACCAGATTGGAATAAACCAAACCTAAAAAATATTTTTCTTTTATATATGACTTCCAATGCTCCAAACAACTCAAATGGTATTTCGTTAAATAACAATTTTGAATCAATTGTTCTATCACTAATAAGAAAATTAGTTTTGTAAATAGGATTAATCTTAAGGTTATACTTTTCCAAACTAATTAAATGATGCATCCCAACTGATAAAGAACCAGGAGAAAGTTCAATATTACCATCATCCCAAATTAAACCTGAAGATGGAGAATTATTTAAAACAACACCTATGTGGAAATTTTTAAAGGCTCTATAAGCTCCAATATTAATGCCTGCACCTAATCCATAATGATTATCAATAGTATGAAATAATAATTTTACACCTAGGCCTACTTGCCATTTACGGTAAGGTCTACTAATCGCGCCATATAATCCAAATTGATTTTGACTGAAATAACCAATTTTATTTATATCAAGTCTCTCTCCTTCATCAATAACCCCATTCCCTTCGCCAACATCAAAAGTTCCGAAAACCCCATCAGCGCCCCAGTCTAATAAAACGCTACGAGTGTCAGGGATATTACTTACACCTTCGTATAACAACGAAATACTTACCCAATTACTATCAGGTAAACTTTTATTAAATCCAATAAATTCACTATTAATCATACCCGCAATCCTAGATTGATGAGTAATACCAATCTTATTATTATATATGTTTGAAAGTGCAGGATTAAGTAAAGGTGCACCCGTAACTGCTATAGGGTAAGCTATATTTGCATTAGCCAATGAATTGGTTCTTGAATCAGTCACCCTTTCGAACAACTCCCAACCATAACTAACAAAATTTACTTCGGAATGCAATTTTGCTGAACTAATTAATAACAGACTAATTACTATATTTTTTTTTGATATCATTTAAAATTGTTAATGCTTCAATAGGTGTAATTTCATCTATCCTTATATCTTGAATTTCTTTTATTAATAAATTGAAATTATCTTTTATCTTATTATCTATTATAGGTTCATCATCTATTAAAGTTTCAATTAATTCATCATTATTTTCAAATTTTTGTGATAATATTTCTTTTGCGCGCTTAATAATTGAATTTGGAAGTCCTGCCATTTTTGCAACCTGAATACCATAACTTTTATCTCCTGACCCTTTAATAATTTTTCTTAAAAATACAATTTGGTCTTTATGCTCTCTAACCTCAACATGGAAATTATTTAATCGATCAAGTTTATTTTCAAGAATTGATAGTTCATGGTAATGAGTCGCAAATAGTGTTCGTGCTGCAATATTCTCAGTTTCATGTAAATGCTCAACGATAGCCCACGCGATTGAAAGCCCATCAAATGTCGCTGTCCCTCTTCCAACCTCATCAAACAAAACCAAGCTACTGCTTGATACATTATTTAAAATATTTGCTGCTTCATTCATTTCCACCAAAAAAGTACTCTCACCACCAGCAAGATTATCACTTGCACCAACTCTTGTAAACAATCTATCAACTATTCCTATTTTTGCTGATTTAGCAGGTACAAAACTGCCAATCTGTGCTAATAGGACTATAATCGCCGTCTGTCTTAAAAAAGTTGATTTTCCCGCCATATTAGGTCCAGTAATTAAATGAATCTGACTAGTTTTAATATTCATTTTTAAATCGTTTGGTATGAATTTTTCTGTAGGCGGTAATAAATCTTCTATAACTGGATGTCTTCCATTTATTATATCTAAAGTAGAATCTTCTTCCAAAGATGGTCTTATATAATTTTTTGATAAAGCTAGATATGAGAAACTCGACATCACATCTATTCTATTTATTACAATAGCGTTATTTTGAATATATATAGTCTCTTTAATAACTACATCAATTAGATCCTGAAAAAGCTTATTCTCTATATCAAAAATATGGCTTTCAGCATTTAATACTTTTTCTTCATGTATCTTTAATGATTCTGTGATATAACGCTCTGAATTCACAAGAGTCTGTTTTCTGATATAGGATTCAGGAACCTTGTCTTGGTGTGTCTTTGTTATTTCAATATAATAACCAAAAACTTTATTAAATCCGACCTTCAAACTTGGAATACTATATTTTTCTCTCTCACTATTTTGAAAATTATTTATCCACTCTTTACCATTGTTCAATATATTACGATATTCATCTAATTCTTTACTTACACCAGTCTTTATTACATTGCCTTTATTAATTATAACTGGACAGTCTTCATTTATATTATTATTAATCTGTTTTTTTAAATTCTTTAAATCAGAATAAGTATCTTTTAATATATTTAATTGTATAAATGAACCAATGTCTTTAATACAATCATCATATATATTGAAAGTATTAGATAATCCAATCAGATCTCGAGGAGAAGCAATTCTCTTGTTTACTTTAGTAATAATCCTTTCGACATCATCTGTCTGTTTAAGATTATCCCTTAGATTAGTCATAATTGATTTTTCTTTTAAAAATATTTCAACAATATCTAAACGATTTTCTAATTCTTTTTTATCAGTTAAAGGTCTAAATAACCATTTCTTTAATAATCTGCCACCCCCAGCTGTAACTGTATAATCGATAGTATCAATCAATGTTCCATGGGTACCCTGCGTAGATAATGAATTAAAAATTTCTAAATTTTTAATTGTATAACCATCAAGACCCATAAATCCTTCATTCTGGATTGGTGTTAATTTGGTAAAATGGTTTATACTAGCATTTAAATTATTTTTTAAATGATATAATAATGCTCCTGCAGAAACAATGCCTGCATTAAAATGATCGCATCCAAAACCTTTTAACGATTTAACCATAAAATGCTCAATAAGAATCCGATATGACTGATCATAATTATAAATCCATTCTTCTATGGATGTAATAAATGGTCTGAATTTTTGATACCATCCTTCAGTATTATAGACCAAAGATTTTGAAATGACTACTTCACTAGGAAAATACATTGTTAAATATTCAGAAAGATCAACATAGGCACACTCACCAACGAAAAATTCTCCGGTAGAACTATCAATAATAGAAATACCTGCTAAATCTTTAATTTTAACAATTGATGCTATATAATTATTATTTTTTTGGCTTAATACCTGATCAGATGTAATCGTCCCAGGGCTAATAACTTCTATAACCTCTCTTTTGACTATGCCTTTTACCAATCTGGGATCTTCAACCTGCTCACAAATTGCAACTTTGTACCCAGCTGTTACTAACTTTGGTAAATAATTATCTAATGAATGATATGGAAAGCCTGCTAATTCGACATCAGATGCCTTTCCATTTGCTCTCTTTGTTAATACAATCCCTAATAATTTTGAAGTGATTACTGCATCTTCTCCAAAAGTTTCATAAAAATCACCCATACGAAAAAGCAATATTGAGTCTGGATAGCTAGACTTTATCTGAGCATATTGCTTCATTAGCGGTGTAGTAGAATTATTTGACAAAAAGAGACTCTCCTGCTACCCTATTGTTACCCTCTCTATTCGTAATATTGCTATTATCAAAAAATTCTAAAATAGGGATAGCATTTTTCCTAGTAAGATTAGATAAATTTTTAAATTCTGATATGGATAGTGTTTTATTTTTCTCAAAATGTTTTTGTATCAATGTTAATAATCTATTAAAAGCATCATCATTCATTACCATATTATCATTAATCTGAATTATTTTACTCTGGCTATTTAATAAATATATGAGTTCTTTTACTTTTTTAGGGTTCATGCTAGATAATGAAATAATATTTTTAATTGAAATAATTTCTGAATCAGAATTTTTTATCATACCAATTATGTTTTCCAAATCTAATTTTATTTTATTGCTAATATTTAAAGATTGATTTACTAATGTTATTTTTCCTGATTTTAATTTGATATCATCTGATTTAGCTAATATCCCTACAATAAAGTTCACCCATTTATCTGATAGACCAAACGACTGTACTATATTATTCACCTCTACGTAGTTATGAAAAGAATCAATGCTACATTTTTCTTTTATATATGACATTATTTTTTTTTTCAACAATAAAAGATCATTTTCAAAGTAGACAAGACCCTCATCCTTTGTGACTTTAGCATTTAATAATCTCAAATTCTTATTCAATTCATTGTCAGAAATAAAATATCTTTTACTCCATTCTTTAACTGTTTTAGGATTATGAGAAAAATTTGAAATCATAAATTTGATTCTTTCAGAATTTTCTTTAGGACATTTACTTATATACTCTTTGTTATCTAAATAATCTATATCCAGAACAACACCACTAGCGATAGTATCCATAGGTGAGTATGAACGAACAACAAATAAATCATTTATCGTTACGCCAATAGGTCGTTCAAAAATAATTATAACATTGCTTGTTTTGTTCTTATCTAATATTTTTTTATTAAATCTTATCCTTGCTAATATCTCAGCAGTACCAATATGGATTCTCACTCTTTGATTATTTTTCAAAGACCAAGATGTGTATGGCGACATAGATAAATTTGCTAATAATTTATCAGTAATAGATATCAACCCTGGATTAGAAATTGTAGCTCCCCTATTTAAAACCTTTATGTCTATTTTTGTTAAGTTTAACGCTGCCCTATCACCACTCTTTACTTCTTGAAGATTACCACCATGAGTTTGTATACCCCTAACCTGAGATATTATTTTTCCTGGTAAGATTTCAATTTTATTACCAACAGCTATTTTACCACTTTTTACAGTTCCTGTAACTACCGGGCCATAGCCTTTTTTACTAAAGACTCTGTCAACATGCATTTTAAAATATTCTGTTTTTTTTGTAAATTTTATTGTCTTTGCTAGGGATATAATAGCTTGTTTTAAATTACTAATACCTTTCTTAGATAGACTATCAACTTTTAATATTGGCCTATTTTCAAATAGTGTTCTTTTCTGTATTTCGATGATCTCTGTTTCAACTAAATCAGACCATTCATCATCAACCAAATCCATTTTTGTTAATACTGTAATACCACTATCAATTGACAAACTATTTAGTATATGAAGGTGCTCAATCGTTTGTGGCATTATACCATCATCAGCTGCAATTACTAAAAGCCCTATATGTATTGTAGATGCACCAGCAACCATATTCCTTATGAATTTTTGATGACCAGGAACATCTACTATTGTAATATCATCATTTAAATATGCAAATCCCAAATCTATAGTAATACCTCTTTGTTTCTCTTGAGAAAGAGTATCTGTATTTGTTCCTGTTAATGCCTTGACGAGTGACGTCTTTCCATGGTCAATATGACCTGCAGTACCTATGACCACCTGCTGCATAATTATATGTTATTTATCGCCTTTATTATTTTTGATACCTGAGATGGCAGAATAGCTTTTAAATCAATAAAAAATAAACCTTTATTGATATAACCAATAATTGGAATTTTCCCTCTTTTAAATAATAATGATAACTTATTTGCACTAAAAACCGATGAATTAAACTTAAGAGCAATGCTTTCAATATTTTTTTCAGGTAGTGAACCACTTCCCGCTTCGACAAAGGATTCTTCAATAGATAATCCAAGCATATTTATTTTTTTTTGTGGTATATTATTAAATATACTTTTAGCAATTTTCTCTAAATCTTCTCTAGGCCTAGCTAATAAACTAAGAGTAAGATTTAAATTAGAGAAACCATGCTTCCTGTAACTTTTAATGATATGGTCAAGCATTGCAATTGTTATTTTATCACAGCGGACTGTACGATAAATTGAATTTGATTTAATTAAATCAATTATCTTTCTCGAAGAAAGTATAATGCCTGATTGAGGACCGCCCAACATTTTATCACCCGAGAAAAGTATTATATCTGGTCCTTTTTTCACAATATCACTAATAGGGAGCTCAGAGGGAATCTTATATTTATCTAAAGATAAAAATGTTCCACTTCCTAGATCTGCTAATACTGGGATATTATATTTTTTACCAAGCGTTACAATATCTTCCAAAGGTACTTCTTTTTTATATCCTTTAATAACATAGTTACTTGTATGCACCCAAAGTAATAATTTTGTCTTTTCTGATATTGCTTTTTCATAGTCCGCAATATGTGTTCTATTAGTAGCACCTACCTCTTTAAGGAATGCGCCACTTTTATTTATAATCTCTGAAATTCGAAATGACCCACCAATTTCAACAATTTGCCCTCTAGAGCAAATTACCTCTGAAGAATCTGCTAAGGAATTAATTGTTAATAATACTGCAGCTGCATTATTGTTTACAACTAAAGAGCTTTCAACATCACAGATTGAAGCTATATGTTCATTAATATGTGTTTGTCTATCTCCTCTAATATTCTTTGATAAGTCATACTCAAGATTAATATAGCCGTCTAATTTATCTGCTATATTCTTAAGATTTTTACCGTCAAAAGGAGCTCTTCCAAATCCCGTATGAAGTACAATACCAGTGCCATTAACAACGTTGACCAAGGAAGAAGATACCTTATTATTTATTTTTGTTAAAATAGTATCAATAACAGTATCTTTATCAATACTTAAATCTTTTGATATAATTTGATTTCTATAAAATTTCAATTCCTTATTAATCAATAATTTCAAATAATTCTCATGAATACTGAATTTACTTCCCGCTTTTTTCAAAATAAGACTTACTGATGGTAATGATTTTAATCTGGACATAATTTATATATAAATAAAAAACCCCTGAGAACGAAAATTAATCCAACCAGGGGTTAAAGCATACTAAGAATAATATTTTTAAAACGTTATCATTAACGTTTTTCTTTAATTCTAGTTCCTTTGCTCCCTGAAATATCTCTAAGATAATTAAGTTTAGCTCTTCTAACTTTTCCTCTTCTTTTTACATTTATCTTTGATATCATGGGCGAATGCAATGGAAAAATTCTCTCAACGCCTATACCATTAGATATCTTCCTTACCGTAAAAGTAGCATCTAGACTATTGCCAGCTCTTCTTCCAATAACAACACCTTCAAAATTCTGAACTCTCTCCTTATTACCTTCACGAACTAGAACACTTACTTCTAATGTGTCCCCTGAATCAAAATCAGGTAAGTCTTCGTTCAAAAAAATTTTTGTAGCCTCATGTATTTTATTCATGACTTGTCTCCAACTTTTTAATTGATTTATTGTATTTTTCCCACAAATCAGGACGCTTCTTTTTAGTAATGTCCTCTGATTTGATTTTCCTCCACGAACTAATTTTTTCATGATGACCGCCAATAAGAACCTTAGGTACTGATACCCCATTTACAACTCTAGGTTTTGTATAATGAGGGTGATCTAATAAGTTTGTAGAGAATGAATCACTTAATGCCGAATCAATATTATTCATTGTACCTGGATGAAAACGAAGCACACTATCAATCATGACCATTGCTCCTAACTCTCCATTGGATATAACAAAATCACCTAATGAATATTCATGGGTTACATATTTATCAATCACTCTTTGATCTATACCTTTATATCTACCACAAATAAAAATCAAATTTTCATTTACAGTATTTTCTATCACAAGGTCATGACTCCAAGTATTGCCTTGCGGGGTCGGATAGATAACTTTTACATTATCAATACTAGTATCTAACTTAATAAAAGCACTATCAATAGCCTTAATTAAAGGTTCAGCCATCAAAACCATCCCTGCACCTCCACCAAAAGGGGTATCATCAATTTGACGATAATCACCTTTAGCAAAATCTCTAATATCAATAACATGAAATAAAACAGAATTATTATTAATAGCTTGCCTTAAGATAGTATTATCTAAATAAGACTGAATAAATTCTGGAGCAGATGTGATAACAGCGATTTTCATTAGTCAATTAATCCATCTACAGTAGCAATTAGGATTTTTTTATTTTTGTAATCTAAAGAAAGAATAATTTCTGGAATAATCGGAATTAACAATTCTTTCTTTCCATTAAAAACAACATAAACATCATTCGCTGGCAACCACATTACATCTTTCAAAACACCTACATTAATTCCAGTATCAGTAACTACTCTAAAACCGATTAAGGCACTAGCAATAAGATTGATTTTATCATCTTTATTTGCAGACGCATAAATAGTTTTACCTACCATATCTTTTGCTTTGATATGCGAATCAATACCTTCAAACTTAAATCTCATTTTTTTCCCATTACCAACAGTCTTTTCTAATTTAAGATTATTCATATTATCATATGATGTTCCTATTTGTAATGATTTTTTCATAATATAATCAATACTGTATCTAGAAAATGGTTTAAGCCTAACCTCACCACTGAAACCAGACGTAGTAGTTATCTCCGCTATAGGGTGGAATTGATTTGACATTAAACTTTAATCAATAACATCTAATCGCGCTCTTTTACCACCTTGCTTAGCATTAACAGCAAATACAATTGTACGTAGAGCTGAGATGTTGCGACCATGCTTACCAATCACTTTACCATAGTCACCTTCACCAACGGTTAATTCATATATAAGACGCTGTTCTGTTTCAACAATATTAACTTTTACCTCATCTGGCTTATCAACAAGTAGTTTTACAGCTATTTCTATAAACTCTAACATAACATACTCCTTTTTTTACTCTTCTTCTCCAGTATTATCACTGGATGCTTCTTCAATTGATTCTTCAGTTTCTGCGTCTGATGCAGCCTCTTCTTCCGTAGAAACAGCATCTTCAGCTGGTTTATCCGCTTCTGTATCTGGTACAGTCTCAGATGCTTTTTTCTCAGCCCGTTTAGCTTCTCTAGACGCTAGAACATTTTCACGATTTAGTTCCCATTTTTTAATTTCCTTATCAATTTCTTTCTCATCTACACCTTGTTGCATTAAATGCCATCGCAAAGCCAATCCTTCGGTCTTCATTATTTTTTTTACAGCATTTGAAGGAATAGCTCCCTCTCCTAGCCAATGCAAAATTCTTTCATTGTTAATTTCATATGAATTATTAGAATCAATTGGATTATACCAACCAACTTGCTCAATTGCAGCTCCATCACGCCTTTTTCTTGAATCGATTACAATTAACCGATAAAATGGCCTATTACGCCGTCCAATTCGTTTTAGTCTTATTTTCGTCGCCAATTTTTACTCCTTTAGCTAAACTTTCTCAATAATCTTTTTCCTGAGAACTTAGATTGTTTATTGTTCATTTTTTTCATCATTTTTTTCATTTCTGAAAACTTTTTTATTAAAGTATTGATTTCATAAACAGTTCTTCCACTTCCCAAAGCAATTCGCTTTTTCCTACTACTATTTATAATATCCGGCTTAACCCTCTCATTTGGCGTCATCGAATTAATTATTGCCTCATTCCAAACAAGTTGATTTTCATCAAATTTTAAGCCTTTTATTTTACGACTAATTCCTGGAATCATACTAATTAAATCAGTCATTGATCCCATTTTGCGAATTTGATATAATTGATCTCTAAAATCGTTAAAATCAAATGAGTTATTTGCGATTTTTTGTTCAATTTTAAGAACATCTTCCTCTTTTATTACCTTCTCAACTTTATCAACAAGAGATACAATATCACCAAACCCGAGTATTTTATCTGCAATTTTTTTAGGATTAAAATCATCTAAACCATCAACTTTTTCTGAAACACCTATAAATTTTATTGGAACACCAGTAACGCCTCTTATTGAAAGGGCAGCTCCCCCTCTAGCATCACCATCTAATTTTGTTAAGACTACACCTGTTAAATTTAAAGCTTCATCAAAAGTTTTAATTGATGAAATCATGTCCTGCCCTGTCATACTATCTGCTATAAATAAAACTTCTCTTGGCTTAATTAAATCATATATTTTTTGAATTTCTACCATCATTTCACCATCGACATGCAACCTACCAGCTGTATCAATTATTATTGTATTAATATTCTGAGCTTGGGACTCTTTTATTCCATATTTACAAATTTTAATTGCATTATTTGAATTATCATAAAAAACAGGAACATCAATATTTTTTCCAAGCTGTTTTAATTGATCCACAGCTCCAGGGCGATATGTATCAGCAGCAATTAAAGATACTTTTTTACCCATACTATTTATCTTATTAGCTAATTTTGAAGCTGTGGTTGTTTTACCGCTACCTTGCAAACCAACTAATAAAATAACATTAATACCTGAAGATAAATTCAAACCAATCTGATTCTCACCAAGAACAGAAATAAGTTCTTTGTGAATCATACTAATAAATTGCTCCCCTGGCTTAATAGACTTTAATACTTTTGTACCTTGAGCAGATTTTTTCACCCTATTTACAAAATCTTTTGCTACTATAAAATTGACATCAGCCTCAAGCAGTGCCCGTCTTATTTCTCTAGTAGTGCTATCAATATTCTCATCAGTTATTTTACCTAGACCTCTGAGATTGCGAAAAATAGAATCAAACCTTTGTGTTATATTATCGAACATATTATTTTTTATTTTCTAGCGTATAATAGATTATACGTTAGTAATATTATAAAGGATACAAAATTTTTGAATTGCTAAAACTAGAAACTGTAGTCTATTGCGAAACCAAACTGAATAGGGTCACCATAACTAACAAATAATTCCTTATCATAATTAGGAGGTTTTAGTTCAAAATAAAAACCTCTTGTCTGGAATCTTTTATCAAATAAATTGTTAACCCAAATACTTAGACTAATATTATTAAAGTTTCTACCCAAAGATAAATTATTTAATGAATATGCATCGGCTTTATTATTATGACTATCAGAAAAATAATATTCGTCTTTATATGAATGACTGAGTGTTAAGAAATACCCATTATTTTGATAAGCTAAAATAACAGAAACCGTAAAATTTGGAGACATTGGTGCTTGACGATTACCGCCAATCGTATCTCCCTTTGATGTCTCATATGCAAATTCATCAATCCAAGTGTCCAAAAAGCCAAAACTAGATGTAATGGAAACATATTTTGTCAATTTACGGTTATAGTCAATTTCAGCACCTTTAATCCATCCTTTTCCACTATTTGCCGTAAAATAATAAAAACTATTTGGATTGTTATTATCTTGCTGCGCAGACACTGAAATTTGTTGATTTATTCTATCACTATAAAATAAAGATAAACTCATAAATGACTTATCTCTTAACGCCCTAAATCCTATCTCATAATTATTTAAATATTCGGGATTATAATGTCTATTATATGCTGATACATATGGCTGCTGATTAACTCCGCCAGATTTGTATCCCCTCGAAATGTGAGAATAAGCTCGGGTAAAATTATTTATTTTATATAATAACGTACTTTTAAATCCTAATAAGCCATAAGTTTTATTTGTTTTGACGAAAGGAAGCTCATCACCATAATTGGCATATGAGTTTCCAGTATATAAAATCTCATTATTTTCAAATCTTATACTTGTAGTACTTGATATCTTTTCATTCAAATTAAGTTCAGTTTGAGCGTAAACCGCTTTAATCTTCATATTATAACGACTATTAGCTTGTGCAGCATCACCACCAAATAGCCAACCCACTGCATCATCTTCTTCTTGAAGTGTTTTAATATAAAATCCAATAATATTTTTACGTGCGACAAAGCGACCTTCGGCAGTATAAGTTTTTCGCTGTCGAGATGTCTTATCAAAAAATTGATATGAATATCCATCGTAATATGGTTCATATCCATAGGTTGTGGAATCTTCCCAAAAAGCATTATTACCCCAGTCACCATCATAGCTATGAATAAGGTTTGATAATGTTCCTGATACTATTCCTAACAAACCCCATTTATCTTGTTTATACTCTACCTTTGATGAGAAAGCATTTGTTTTCTGAGAGTCTTCACCAGGCTGATCTGTGTACGTTTCATAATCTTTATTATTATCAGGAGCCCAGGAATCATATCCATTATCCATCTCTGATAAAATCGCTGTATTAGAAATAGAAAGTTTTTGATTTGGTTTAAATTTTAACTTTATTTTGAAAAAAGATTCATCCTTATTATTTGTATTTTTTAAATTAAAAAATTTATTTTGTCTATAACCATCTTGGCTGTTATTGTATGCATTTATTCTTATATAGGTTCCATTCACTATTTTAAAATTCGCTATAAAACCATAATTTTTTAAATTATCTGACCCTATTTTAGTAGATAGATTATAAGATGTTTCATGTTCTGGCTCATTTGTTTGTAACGAAATTGAACCACCTAAAGAATTATTCCCAAATACAGTTGACTGAGGGCCTTTTGCAACTTCTATCTGTCTAATATCCTGAAGACCGCCAATCATACCAATACCACTTAAATCTATATCGTCTATAATATAATTAACAGAAAAATTTGGTGAACCCTCTCCAAAATACTGACTTCTTTCACCTATACCCCTAATCTGAAAATATCTTGGCCTACTAGTACCTCCAGCCCAATTTAAATTTGGTACGAAATCTATTAAATTTTGAAAATGAATTTGATTTAAGCGTTCAATATCTTTTTGTTTAAAGATAGATATACTAGCTGCTGTATTAATATATAATTCTGGTTCTAAACTTGATAAAACTAATACCTCATCACTTATTATTACAGTTGGAGTGAGTTCAATATATAATTTTTCTGTGATAAAAACTTTTTGCTCATTATATCCGACATGATTAATAATAATGAATTCTAAATTAGTTTGAAGCTCAAATTCTCCATTATTATCTGTAATTGTTCCAATATCGCCAGCAACTATATTGACATCTCTAACAGGAGATTTACTAATTTTATCTACAACTACTCCAGAAATTCTGGTAGCATTTAAAGTGACTATGCATATGGCTGTATAAAATATATATTTAAAAAACATACTCTCTTTCCTTCCGCTGGTATTATCCAGATCAAGTCATAAGGGTTTATTCTCAGCTAAGATTTATTATAGCACCCCTAGAGCTACCTTAATTTAAACCATGAATTAAAATTAAATCAAAATATAATTTTTAAATAGTTTTGTAATTTTTTGTAGAATATGTTCAGATTTATTACAAATAATTATGAATTCAATTTCTTTCGAATTAATTAAAAAATTGCCAAAAGTTGAGCTTCACTGCCACCTTGATGGTAGCTTGCGTCTTAATACAATAATAGACATATCAAAAAAGAATAAAATAAAACTCCCTTCATATGAACCAACTATTTTATCAAAAGTTATTAGTCTAGATAAGAAAAAGGTTTCCCTAGAAGAATATATAGCTCTTTTTGATATAACTCTCTCTGTAATGCAAGATGAATCCTCTCTAGAGCGTATTTCTTATGAACTAATGGAAGATCTAGCTAATGATAATATTTACTATGCCGAAATTAGATTTTCACCTATTTTGCATACAAAAAATGGAATGTCTATAGAGGAAGCTCTTAAGGCCGTAAAAAAAGGTCTTGAAAGAGGATCAAAATCATATGGTACTAAATATGGAATAATTATATGTTGTATAAGAAGCATAAACCCAATGATATCAATAGAGCTTGCAGAGTTAGCAGTAATTTATAAAAACAAAGGAGTTGTTGGTTTTGATCTAGCTGGGGCAGAAAATAATTATCCAGCAAAAAAACATAAAGAGGCTTTCTACATAATTCGTAATAACAATGTGAATACAACCATCCACGCTGGAGAAGCATTCGGACCAGAAAGTATTCATCAAGCTATCCACACCTGCGGTGCAAATAGGATCGGTCATGGCATAAGACTTCTAGAGGATCCAGAATTATTATCTTATGTCAATAATCATCGGATATGCTTAGAGATTTGTATTACTTCAAACTTTCATACTGGAGCAGTAGGATCACTCAAAGAACATCCTTTTATATACTACTATAATAAAGGAGTCCGAGTCTGTCTTAATACAGATAATAGACTAATATCAAATACTAATCTATCAAAAGAATATCTAATAGCTTGTCAATTATTTAACCTAAACCTAAATGATATTAGAAAGATAATTATAATGAGTATGAAAAGTGCATTTATAGCTCACCAAGAAAGAAAAAGATTAATTAAACTATTATCAAATAAGCTAGAAAATGACTTTGGAATTACATCATCATATACTTAATAATATCTATCTAATTGGTTACTATATTATTGCAACAGCCTTTATTAATAACGTAAATATGAATATAAATGAATACAGAATATACATATCAAAATATTTTATATAGACGTGCTAAAATCTCCAGAGAATCAACAATCTGAGTTATTATTAAATACATGTAGTTTCTAATAAAATAGCGCAAACCTTGTATGGATCCATGTTAGCAGATGGCCTTCTATCTTCAAGATATCCAAAACCATCATTAGAAGTTTGCATTGGTATTCTGATTGATGCACCACGATCACTCACACCAAATCTAAACTCTTTGATACTACACGTTTCATGCAAACCAGTGAGTCGCTCTTCATTATGAGCACCATAAACACTTATGTGTTCATCATGTTTTTTACTTAATTTTTCACACGCGGCATTAATCACAGCTAACCCGCCAGGTTCACGCATTGATTTAGTACTAAAATTAGTATGAGCACCAGCACCATTCCAGTCACCCTTTATTGGCTTAGGATGCAAAGTTGCGCTTATTCCATATTCCTCAGACAATCTATAAAGAAGCCATCTAGATATCCACATCTGATCGGCGACATCTAAGGGTCCAAGCGGGCCAATTTGATATTCCCATTGTCCCGGCATAACTTCTGCATTAATACCTGAGATTTCTAAACCTGCGTCTATACAAAACTGTAAATGCTCTTCAACAATATCCCATCCAAAAACCTCATCAGCTCCTACACCACAATAAAAAGGACCTTGAGGTGCTGGATATCCACCTTCAGGCCAACCTAGAGGATTGCGACCCTCAAAAAGAGTATACTCTTGTTCAATTCCAAACCATGCCTCTTCATCAGAAAATCTTTCTGCAATCTTTCTTAAATGAGCACGAGAATTTGATGCATGTACCGAACCATCTGCATTCATAACTTCACACATTACTAAAATATCATTACCTCCACGAATTGGATCTAAAACTTTATAAACAGGTTTTAACATACAATCACTATTTCCACCTTCTGCTTGGTTAGTACTTGATCCATCAAAACCCCAAAGAGGAAGCTCATCAACTACTTCTATACTACCATCAATTACTTTAGTTTTTGAACGAAGTTTTTGCGTTGGTTCATGACCATCCATCCATATATACTCTGCTTTAGTTTTACTCACTATAATTATCTCCTTTTATTTTAAATAGTAGTCAAATCAGTAATTTTTTGAATCATTTTATAATCTGATAAAATAATTTGAGTCTCAGTCCTAATAACACCAGGCCAATTTTGAATTTTCCTAAGCAATTCTTCTAAAGTAGAGGAATTGAGAGTAACAACAAATAACATGTGCGAACCTTTACCAGTAGTAGCCAAACATTGCAGTACCTCAGGCGCTTCTTCGGCAGCTTTTGTAATCTCTTTGTAATGTATAGAAGATTCTGAAATCAAAGTAATGATTGCAGCAACATCTAGACCTAATGGTTTTGGATCTAAAACCGCATGGATACCATTAATAATGCCAGAATCTTGAAGCTTTTTAATTCTATCGGTCACAGTTGGTATAGATATATCAAGTTCTGTTGCAATATGGCTTGCAGAAACTCTTCCATCTTGTTGTAAAAGATTTAATATTTTTTTATCAGTATTATCAATTTTCATTTACAATTAATATATAACTTTATATACTTAATATTATTAAATATAATTATATATTACCATATTTTATTAACTAATTATATAAATTTTCTTAATTAATAAAAATTAAAAATAATATTACTTTATAAAGGAAGTTTTAAAAGATTTTTATAAGAAGATAAGATAATTTGTGTCTCTGTCCTCGTAACATCTGGCCAACTCTGAATTTTTCTTAACAATTCTTCAAGAGACTTTGAATTTTTTGTTGATACCCATAATAACAACGAGCCCATACCTGTTGTAGAAAAGCACTGTACTACCTCAGGACATTCGACTGCTTTTTCAATTACAATTTGATGATTATTTGATGAAGAAGATATAATAGTTATAACAGCAGAAACATCAAGCGAAACAGACTTAGAATCAATAACTGCTTGGAAGCCCTTTATAACTGATGATTGTCGTAATTTTTTAATCCTATCAGTAATAGTTGGTACAGTTAACTCTAATTTTTTTGCAATATTACTCGCCGTTTCTCTACCATCATTTTGTAAAAAATTTAAAATCTTTAGATCAATTTCATCTACCATGCTATACAATTCTATTCTTTATAAAAAAGAAAAAATCTAATTAAAAATATTTTCTTTCTTTAATTCAATCAGCTCGCCATAATCTAATATTTTATCAATATTTATTTTTGATTTATCTGTTAGAATAGTAATTACTATTGGATTTTTTTTTATATTATTTTTATGGAATTCAATTATATCATTAAACTCAGCTTCATTATAAACTTGATAAGAAATTTTATTTGGATCATCATCATAACCTCGTTTTATTAGATTTGCTACATATCCCCCCTTCCCTCTCCAGTTAGGCTTTCTTGAATTAATAGATTGGGTTAAACCTAATTTAATAGAGCTCATTCTATTTTCTTTAATTGGAAGGTTATTAAATAGGTCAAGATATGTTTTAATTGCCTCCATTGTTTTATCAACCTGGGTACCAATATAACCAAAATAATATCCAGCCATATTAACATCTGACCTATTTATATATGAACCATATGCTGAATAAGCTAGAGATCTAAATTCTCTAATTTCTTGAAAAATGATACTACCCATTCCTCTTCCAAAATAATTATTAAATACAGAGGCGATATTTCTTTGTTTCTCATCTAATACTTTACCCTCAGCAATAAAATATATCTGACTTTGTACTGCTTTTGAATCATCAATTATAAAAACCTTATTTCTAGTATGTCTTTTATAGTCAATATTTATGGGTGAATTGGATGCTATAAGGTTATTTGAAATATTCAATTCTTTATTTATTTGATTGATTACTTCCTCTTTACCTATTGTGCCAGTGTAAAATATGTCTACTTCATATTGCATAGCATTTTTAACCTGATCTAGTAAAAAATCAGGAGTCATCGCTTTTACCTCAGCCAATGTTGGACGTCTTAAATACGATGATTTTTTTCCATACATTGCATATTCTCTTAGAGCTCTACCTGCTGTAGTTGGGTCATTTTTCTCTCTATCTCTACTAATTTTACTTCCTTCAATAATTTTTTCTAATTTACTAACATCATCTTCTCGAACATGCATCTCTTGCATAAATTCATTTAACAAACTAAGTGTTTGATTTAAATAATTATCAAAACCACTTACGATAAAACCAAAATAATTATTATTGGAATAAGTTTCTATCTTCGAACCGATTTTTTGTAATTCATCCTTAAACTGATCAAATGTTCTATTTTTAGTACCAATTAAAGAAATGAACTGTGATGCCTGTTCGAGTCCAGAGCTCTCGACTGTACCTAAACCAAATTGTATATTCATCGTAAAAATTGAGTTAACTGGATTTTCAACATGATAAAAATGAATATTTTCTCTGATGTCTTCGAAGGTCACATCTTTTGAAAAATCAACAAACCGGGGCTTTATCTTACTTGATTTTATATTATCTATTGACTTAGCATAATCTGATTTTTGTTCGGTGTTTTTTGGTGCAACAGGATCAAATGGAGGTTTATCTAATTTAATTTTTTCAGGATCACCTTTATCAGACCTAACAATTAAATAATTGTCATTTAAATATCTATTTGCAACTTCAACAATTTTATCTTTGCTAATATTATCAATCCTTTGTGGGTAAGATTTAATTTCCTCCCAAGATAGATTTTTTGATATAATTTGCATTATTTTCCATAGTCTACCACTAGAACCTTCCATGCTTCTTTCATGACTCATTTTCATATTTAATTTGATGGATTCTAAAGCACCTTCATCAAATCTCCCATTTTTTACATCATTTATAGCACCTAGCATTAAAGATTCACCTTGGTCAAAAGTTTGTAAATCATCTTTTGGAATAAAACCAAAACCAAAACCGCCATGGTCTTTACCCCCAATTCCACTATACCCAGTTGCACTTAATATTTTATTTTCAGTGTTAAGCTTATCAATCAAGCCTGTTTTAGATGAATTATTAAAAATATTTGCTAAAACCTCCAATGCAAGCGCATCAGGATGATTCGGCTTGACTGTTCTGTAGCCCATCCTAGCAATTCTATATGGAGTTATACTTATATCAACAACTTCCCTTCCAGGAAATTGATCTTCTTGGATATTTAATGGCTCAATTGCATTCCCTTTCTTTAACCTTCCAAATTTCCTTTTGATTATGCCCTTTACTTTATTTTTTTCAAAATCTCCAGTTAGTATTAAATACATATTATTTGGAACATAAAATTCATTAAAATTTTGCTTCATCTTTGTCAAAGAGGGGTTTTTTAAATGTTCTACTGAACCAAGGATAGTTTGCTGCCCATAAGGATGTTTTTTAAAAAAGCTTTTATTAAAAGTATTATAAAATATCCTAAATGGATTATCCATCGCTCTGTTTTTTTCCTCGTAAACTATTTCCAATTCTGCTTGAAATAAACGAAAAATAGGATTAATAAATCTATGGCTATAAACCTCTAACCATTTTTCTATTTCATTACTTGGAAATGAATTATAATAACGAACAAAATCATTCCAGGTATCAGCATTCATACCAGTCCCGCCCATTCCTTGGATAAGCCTATCAAATTCATTTGGGATTGCATACTCAGCAGCTTTAACACTCAATCTATTAATATCTTTTTGAATAGTATATCTTTTTTGTTCATTCTTTGTTGAACCTAGTTTATCATATAAAACTTCAATACTATCTAAAAATATTTTCTCAGACTCATAATCAATTGTGCCCATCTCAGTAGTACCTTTAAACAATAAATGCTCCAAATAATGTGCAATACCTGTGGCATCGCTTGGATCACGCTTCCCACCTCCATCAACAATAACTGCGCCAAAAACTTTTGTTTCATTATGATCTTCATTAAGGATGACAGTTAAACCGTTATTAAGTTTATATGTTTCTACCTCTAGTGGATCTGGCTTTTCACAGTTAAAAATAAATAATGTTAAAATAATAATAATTATATTTTTCATCTCTTCCTCTTTATAAATAAATTTTTTATGAATATTGAAAATTGAATGATTTTGGGAAAGCGAATATTAACTATCTCTTTTCAATGAAAAAAATTCTTTTATTATTGATACACATTTATCTTCCATAATACCACCTTGAACAATGGTGTTTGAGCCCAGTCTTTTATCACCACAAATTTGATAAAGAGAATCACAAGCACCTTTGTCCCCATCATATGCACCAAAAACAACCCTATTTACTCTGGCATTATTTATTGCACCAGCACACATTACACATGGCTCTTTAGTAACAAACATTATACACTGGTCTAGCCTCCAATTGTCTAAAGTATTAGAGGCTGCTGTGATTGCTAATATCTCAGCATGCGCAGTAGCATCATTAAGCGATTCACATTGATTATATCCTTTTCCTATAATTCTATCATGACATACAACTATAGCCCCAACCGGCACCTCATCTTCTGTAAACGCTTTTTCAGCTAATTTAAATGCTTCTGCCATCCAAAAAGAATCATCTTTTAAAGGAAAATTATCAGACATGAAATTATTGGAAATAACTAAATATTTTTCAGGGCCTGCTGCAGAGACTGTAATACTTGAGCTAACTCTGCTCTTCCTAAAACTGTATCTAAATTCATTGTAAGGGACTTAACAATATTTGAAGGAAAACTCTGATAATAAGAATCATTGTATATCGACTGCAGGTTATCTCTACAAGAAGAAAAATAACCCATATTGAATTCAGCTAATGCTAATTCTAGGCGCACATCAAGATGATTAATATTGTTATCATGACTAAAATACCAAGGACCAAGCTCAGGCCTTTCAACTAATACATAACTAGCATATGTACGGACCAATGAATCATTATGCATTCCGCTATACGAGAATGTCAGTCCTGCATATAGATCAAGATCTAAATCTGGTGTATCATATGGATCATAGGTCTTTGTTTGACTGATGTGAAAATAAACTGCCGCTGAATCAGCTTGCCTTAGTTTTCCAAAACACCACCCAATACCATTAAACCCATCAGCATAAGAAGAATCTTTAGAGACTGCATCATAAAACCATTCTCTTGCTTCTGTATATTCACCCGTCTTGTACAATGTCCAGCCATATCCTGCTAAATCCTCTTCTGTAGGCACTACAGGCTGTCTACAATTAATGCAAAAAATAATAAAAGAACCCAACCAGAAAATTTTAGCCATTTTTTTAATATTGATATTCATCATTTCAAAAACATCATCTTTTTATTTTTAACAATACCCGAATTTGTTTTTAACTGTACGAAATAGACTCCAGAAGGCGACATTTTTCCATACTTATCGACACCATCCCACCTGACATTAAACTGCCCGACTTGACTAATATTATTTACTAATATTGCCACATGCTGGCCTATAACATTATAAACATTTACACTAACCTGTTGCTCTAGACCATCTAACAACCCAATATCATATTTAATCGTGGTAGTTGGATTAAATGGGTTTGGATAATTCTGATGGAGATCTGTCTGCTCTGGAACAATAATAGTTTTTGGCCCCAATCTAAAATAACCTGTATTATCAGTAAATGAAAATACTTGCCCATTTTTATTAATTGAAGGCAACTCTTTCCAAATTACGCCATTCTCTCTTTGGTAGATAGAGAGATCTTCTCTTGCACTACCAAACTGCACTTCAATTGGTTTGTTAAATACAAAAGACTCATCACCTAATACATAAGACGCCTCATCGGTAAAACTAGTAATAAACAAAGAGCTGTCGACAATTAGAAAACTCTGATCCATATCAACACTACCAGGTTCACCAACGATACTAAATTTCCCATCAGAACTACTTGCATACCAGCGATTAGCCACGCGAGCTGGTGCAAGATTAAATGTATTTGTGTAAATGGTTTTACCTACTTCTGCAATCGCTAGAATATCAAAAGAATACCCACCTCCTATACCAAAACTAAAATCTCCTGTATAGGTATAAGCTGCAACAGTGTCAACATCAATTCGTTGATTCTGAACTTCAAGTTGTAAGAACTTCGTTTTTTGTTCTTTATCAACAATAATAATATGTACATAGCTTGAGAACGCATTATTCTGAACGAGCGAAACCTCAATATTCGGTCGAGGCACACGTAGAACATTCAAAGTAAACACCTGTGAACTTTGCGCATCTTCATCTGATGCAGTTACTCTAAAGTTTGCATGCCCAGACCATAGGTCAAATGGAGTAAATAAGACAGTATCTCCAACACCATTGGATAGATATGGACTAGCATTAAATGTAACAGAATCTGAATTTAAAAGTCCTTCTATTGTAAATGTTAATGTAGAATCATCAACGTCAGTTGTGAATTGAGAAAAATCAATCCAAATTGAATCATTCTCATCAATAACAAGAGTATCTATCGCTGCCATTACAGGCGGGTCATTCTCTGGAATTACATTTACAATAATCATATCTTCAGACCACGCACCTTCAGGGTCATAAGCCGTAAAAGTAACTCTATGATTAGAACCAAAATAATTTGAACGACTATTAAAGATTGCATACGTAGTATCATTAATCGTATCTATCTCAACCGTAATAGCTGGATTTTCCATAGAATGGAATCTATCTGTTATTATATCTGATGATTTTGCTAAACTCTCAAGATCCAGTCCTTTAGACGGATCAAAACCCATGTAATCTTTCATTAATTGGTTTTCTACAGATTTTGGCGTTCCTGGACCTACAACTACACTTGCTAATGGAAAATCTTCATCTAATTGAGATGTATCCCGTATAGCAATCTGCCATGAAAGCTCTGAGTCTTCGTTGTCCACATCGTAAACATAATCACTTAAATTAATACGGACTGCCTCTGTCGCAGGCTTATCCTCTTGCCAAGTAATTATTCGATCCTCTCCTAATATTGCTACAGCTGGAGAATCATTAACAGCATTAACCGTAGCACTATAAGTGATTGTATCTTTAAAACCATATGCATCTTCAGCAAAAAATGTAAATAAATAATCACCAGATTGATCTATGACTGTATCCTGTCCAGTAAGAGTCAATGTTGAATCTTGAATTGGTGTCCATATTACGTGTCCAGTAGTAGGGTCAACAGCAGGAGGATTAATTTCTACTAAATTAGTATCATTTCCTCCAGAACCATTAGTCACAATTTTATTCGTTTCAATAGAATAAGAGAACGAATCGCTTTGTAAAACAGCAAGATCTAAATCAGAAACTTTAACAGTATCATAATCCCAAGCGATATCCTCATACAAGATTAAATCTGTTATACTTTCAATAAAGATTGGAGCAGAGTTATACCTCTGTATTGCATTCGTATATATTGTATCTGAAGCGTTACCAGCAACATCAAACGCCCTAACAGCTATAATATAATATTGCTCATGTTTCAGCGTATCATTATAAACATACTCTATATCAATATTTGATACAGAATCCGTAACGATACTATCTAAAGAATTTAGTACAAGCGGCACTTCAAATGATGGCGCTTGCTCTTTATATACTTTGTACCAATGACCTAGATCATTTTGCCCATCTTGATCCATGTCAACAGTAAATAAACTATCTAATGCATCAAGGGTATCCGCAAGTGTGCCACCAGTCCATGTTGGTTCATAAACAAAAACCTGCATCTCATATAGATCTGTACCAGATGCCGCAGTTGCACCAGGATCTTCAAATGGTGTCCAACTAATACTAACAGTATCCGTAGATATTACTTGCGAACCAACAACGCCATTAAAATTACCAGCATTGTATATCCCTATTTCAGGCGCAGCAATATCATAAAAGACAGTATCAGTATTTAAGCTATCAATCTCAAATAGATTTGTTACGTCATTAAAGCTGAACATGTCACTTGGCATTCCATTGGTAGAGTTACCATTTACATCTGTTATCTTCGCTCTAAATTGCAGCCTATTAAATGCCGAATCTCCTACATTAAGCATATCCGCAGGAATTAGATCTTCTATAGGACGTGAGATTGTTCTCTTGGATAAATAATCACCATATGTTTGAAATCCAGTTTCAATTATATCTTCTGCTCCCATAGTCCTCCAAACCGTAGGATTACGATCTATATTTCTTACCTGCATATCTATCTTACCTTGCGGACCCCATCCTGACTCCTTACCATATAGTGAAAGGTCCGAGTCCTGGTTTTGGAAAGGTACTTCAAGATAAATTTTATCAGTTTTACTATTGATCCAATTTTCTATAACCCTAAAACCACTTGTTGTAAATTGACCAGTAGCAAAAGTAATTGTATCTCGCGCTTCACTAAAAACTGGAGCGGAAGGATAACCCCACGGATGGATATTATCAATTTCTAGGGCATATCTAGACTCAACACCACCTGGTTTTTGAAGACTATTAGCATACGTAGCAACTGGAGTTCCAGTTCTATCCCTAGCGTCTAACTCTACACTTAGAACGCCATGATTATTAGTACCATCCTCAATGATATATTCAAAATGAAATACCTGAATAGTAGAATCAAATATAACGTCATTTGGATTCGCTACACGCTCTATACCATTTATTGAATCACCAGTCACATCCTCAAATCCATGATCGAGGTTTCCATTAATATTGTATATTAAATTTAATTTTGGTTTATCATTCTGAGCATTTTTAATCTCTTCATTCATTTCAACTTTAATAAGCACCGTATCGCCATCAATGGCATAACAACAATATGATTCATCTTCATTTGTTGGATCATATATTGTCAAATCAGGATTACTGATATTTTGATATGTAATTGTCGCAGTTGGTAGAGTGTTATCTAAGAATAAAAAGTTTTCAAAATCGCTACCATGTTCAAGTGAATCAAATTGGTTACCAGCCAGATCATTAGAGCTAATGATTTTTGCCCAAACATATTCATCATAAAAAAGACCGAGAGCTTGATCATTTTCAGGAACCTCAATCTCTCTAATCGTAGCAGACCATTTCAATGGTTCACTTTCATCTTTGGTCATTACATATGTTAATGTTTCTAAATTAGATAATGTATCGATGTCATTATCCCAATTAGCAGTTGTCTCTGTTTGCGGTACTGAAGCAGCAAAGAAAAATTTTATAACAGGAGGATTAAGTTCATCTTGAAGCTCATTAAATGTCACATCAACCTTTGTCCCTGTTTTAGGAGTAAGTGATGTTATGTATGTAGTCTCATAGAATATTTTTCCCGTAGGAATCTTCGTGTCATACGTAACAGAAGGAATAGTTATCTCATTAACATTACCAACAAGATCAACACCATGAAACGTAACATCATACTTATTACTGTCGGCTAAGGCATTTTCTAAAGTGACTTGATTTACAATATTACCAATAGATTTAATACCTCTATTTAACTCCGTACCCGAAAAATCTATTGAGTCACCCTCTGTCAACACCTCAGGCACTGCATTTGCATCAACTGGTTCAAAATTTATCCAACCAGAGCTAAGATCTTCTACATTTCTCCAACCAAGCTGAGCAGAATTCGTGAAATCACCCTCATTGATATTAAAATTGCTAAAGACAGGGTCTACATTATCTAACTTAAATAATATGTTACTTGAATCAATACCAGGAATGTCAGATATATAACTGCCGACAGGGTTTTCAGCCCAATCAGTTCCAATAATGGTCATTAATAAAAAGTCATCATACTCTGAAAAATCTGTTGATAACTCAGAAAGTCCCGGTAGAGTTAGGTCAAAATATGCTGTGTCAGCATCCTCACTATAACTTAAATCTGCACCAGTTTTGATATTTGTCTGTATAGTGCTCCATTTCCAAGGGTCAACATTTAGACTAGGTTTTACAACTTCATTATCAGTATTCGGATCATCCGAATTATACATTGGTTCATCCGGAAACACTGAGACTCTAATTACATCATCTGCTTTCCCAGCATTGCTATAAGTAGCCAAACTATTATCTATATTTTTATATTTAAATAATATGTTTGGTGGTGTATTATCAATGACAAGATATGCACTATCAACTAAACTAGATACCAGCACAGGGTTCCCAGCGATATCAGTAGCATCAATAATAATTGTAGCCAAACTATCATATTGCGAATCCGGCGGATTTATATCATTTGAACCTGGGACATCAAGAGTATAAGTAAATGTATAATCATTACTACCAGAACTCATTAAAATATTTACAGGGTCACTACCAGAATTTTCCTTGTAATAAGCAGAAAGTTTTGGAGTACTATATGGTAAATCATCTGGGTCAAATGTAGCTGTAACTGTAGGACTGTGAGATCCATTAACATATTTTCTTGAATACGTTAGGTTCACATAATCATGTGATTTTGTGTCTATAATAATATTTTTAGAACTAACAGCCGACTGGATAGTAACATTCCCTGCTCTATCTGTTACAATATTTCTAAAGTAAATAGTAGCATCTTCTATAAATACTTCTGCAACAGCACGAATTTCTACATCACTTACATTTATCTCTACAAATCCAACTGGAGATTCATTCAAATCTGTAGGTGTTATTTGTGTTTTACTACCGATTGAATACCAGACTCCACTTGCAGCATCTGAGCTAGATGACATTTGAACCTGAACAGTTCCGCCATCAGTAAGAGAAGCATCTCTATCAATTGTAATACTTGCATTATCATCATCAAAAGAGATCCACGCATGGAATGTAATTCCTGTATTAGTACTGTTATAATAACCAGTTCTAGAAAAACCTTCGCCAATAACTGTATCTGCTACTATCTGCTGATAATTATCTTTTGCAATAAAATTATTCTCTTCAATATTATATCCATACCCAGCTGCAAGGCCTCTGGTAGGGTCAAGCGGCATGACCTGATCAACAATCAATTCTGTTTTAACCGTAGGTATTCCCTGTTTAGAGTTTCCAGCTTTATCTGTGATAATTGCTGCAAAATCAACTTTTATATTTTGAATTGGAATAGCCAGTAATTCATCTGGAAAATCAGTCATTGCCTCTACATCAGAAGCATCTAATTGAAAATGAAGTCTCTTACCATTAAAATCGCCATAACTATTAGGCGTTCCTAAAAGCCAACTACCTGAAGGCTCTGACCCCCCGCCTTGTGCTACATCGGCTACTAAAACGGTAGGTTGACCTACATTTTGCCAAGATCCTGGTGTAACATTATCAGCATCATAAACCCTGCCAATAATTTGAACTTCACCACCAATAAGACTAGTATCACCTACTCCAGTACTAAAATCACTTGGGTCGTTAAAGATTGGTATGACTAAATGTGTTGAGTTTGAATTCCAATAACTTATAGCTGAAGTATCGGTGTTAACAGTGTCATTTATACCTGCTACTACATAGAGATTGTCAATCTGAAAATCACTTGGAGCAAAACCATCAACTTCTACCTCTGATAAATCTTTAAGACTAAAACCAGTCTCAGCTTTTACAGTATCTATAATGGTAGCCATATCATTACCCGCATTATCTCTAAGATATCCAGTCGGAAGTCTTAAACCTAATAATGAAAGGTCGCTGCTTGCATCTCCAGGCTGAACTGTATAGGAAATTGTAATATCACTAACATTATCTAAAGAAACTTTTTCTATTTCAGGAGCTGTTACTACATCTAGAACAACAGAAGCCACACCATCGGTTAGTGTTATATTCTCTGAGAAAGTAAATTTAATATTGATAGTACTATCTATACCAAAAAGACCATTGTTTGCGGTTCCGTCATCAGGGTTAACAGACTCTACTCTTGATAATAAAGGCAAGACCGTATCTATATAGATCTTATCATCAGTGGAGACATTAATAATAGCCTTGTTCCCAGCGATATCAACCACTTCTGCTTTTAAATTCATTGTTTTTGTTTCTTCATATTCTAGCTGAGACTCAACACTACCCCCTAGTATTGAAGATAGTACAATTCCATTTACAATATTATTATTTGGTCTGATAGATACCGGATCCCCGAGTTGGTGATAAGTGGCTACATCTGCGTTTGTACCTATACCAGCTAGAACTCGAATCGAACCATTGCTTACAGTTGCATCGATATCTCCATTGACATCTCCTTTAATAGTTACGCTAACATCTAGACCTGTATTTGTACTATTCCAGAAGTCATCTACAATCGTACCACCAGTTGCAATAACAGAGCTAACCTCATAACCGGAAATCACCGGTGCAGTTTGATCAATCGTAATGGTTGTTACACTCGCATTTCCAAAAGTTGTATTTAAATCATTATCTGAAATAGCCGCAGATATCAAAACAACATTGCCCTCAGCAAACCAATTTGTAGGGCTATTAGGAAGAGTTCCCTCGAACTCTTCTTCGCTAACTTGAAAAACAACATCACCACCAATATCATCGCTAGTGAGTGTTTTTATTGGCGTTGTTAAATAGTTATAATTGAAGCCATCTATCTTTGCCATCAATCTAACCGTACCTCCAATCAGGTTATCATTATCTTCTATTGGTACAGTAACATCCAACCCTGAATTATATGAGTTCCAATATCCAGGCGTCACAGGATCCCAATGAGAAGCAACTATAGAATCTGTACTAGTTGTCTTCGTTATTACGCTTTGTACGGTAAAAGCAGCAGGAGGCAGATCATTATCAGAAATTGTTACCTCAAAGACATTATCGGAAATAACATCAATAGAATTATCATCTCCATTGGCCCATGTATCATCTGCTCCCTTATCACGATATTGATCGATCTGTAAAAAGAAATTTTCATTGTCAGCTATTAGCGTCTGCTCTACTTCTTCATCATCCCAGACATCAATCGGAACAGAAGCCGTCCACTCAGTTTGCAAAGATGTTGCAGCTGGAATAATGACTGTCTTTCCACCAACTACACCTAGATCAGTATTATCAACACCTAAATAGAAATCAAAATTATCATCAAGCCCAGACTCAGCCGTTCCACCAGATTTTTCAGAAAACCTGACAAGAATATCTGTTCCAGACTCAGCACTAAGAGCAACCTTAATATCTGTATTTTGATAATCTCCACCATTTGTACTATCTGGATTACCTTCCGGTATTATAGCATTATTATTTACCCATGTAACTGATGGCATGCCATCATCATTCTGAATTGTATATACATAAGAATGGTCTCCAGAAACCAATTCACTGTTTTTAGAATTCGTGAATTCTGTTAACTCAATATTTACATATTCGTCTACCTCATAAAGATCATCTCCATATATATCAAGTGCAATATTTTTTGATTCATCACCATCCGAAGCTATATACAAATCAGTTCCAGAATCATAATTATAAGATTTAGGATTAAATGTTAGCACATCATTCGATAATGAAAAATCATCACTGTATTTACTTTGAATACCATCAGAATCTATCGATGCAGAGGTATAGTCTGTCTCGCTTTCACCTTTATCTGTATCTAATGCAAATGTCGCCGTAATAGTTTTTTCAGATTGTATAGCACTTCCTCCTGCATCAACAAGATTAACCGCAATAATTTCACTACTAACACCAGAGTTAGTCTCATTCGCTGCAACATCTGCCTCAAACATTACATAGGGCTCTGGCTCATTATCTGTGATTGTAAAAGTATAAACATAATCACCACCTAACTCTGCCTCAGCACCAGCTGTACCTCCATATGAATCATAGTAAACGTTCGATGCATCATCAAGCCAGTTAGATGTGTTCGCAAAACTCAGACTTACTCTAATATTTTGATCATACTCATCAAAGCTATCATCAACAATAGTAAGTGGTATATAGACAATTGTCTGCCCTGCTTCTATTGTAACGATACTATCTCCAGCTGTATTTTTTGTTACAGATGACCCGAAATTATAGTCAATGCCCTTCGTTGCAGTATTCTCATTATTTGGAAAATCAATATCATAATAAAAATCACCCGCCTCAGGATAATTAAGTGTATGGTCAATTGAATATTTTAGTACAATATCTTTACCACTTTCTTTCGGAATCGCGATTGGTAGATTAATAGAATTACCTCCAGGATCTGCCCCAGCAACATTAGTAATATCATTCTCATCATCGCTTGCACTAGTAGTTGAAAATACAACGATTTCAAGATCATCATTATCACTTATTGTAACGATCAAGGATGGAGCATCAGAACCAATTTGAGCATTCTGAGTTGGGTTACTGACATGATCTATAGCGTTTATCACAATTTTAAATTTTTCGTCCCACTCATCAATGTTATCGTCTTCAATTAATATTGAAAGAGGTTCAAAGAGGTATTGCTCACCAGAAGTTGAATTATTTGGGGGATTATTTGTTAAAAGCTCACTTCCATCACTTAACCCCGCGTGATCTTCTGGATATGTTACAGTCCCAACTCCGTCAGAAGGTGTAGCTGTAAATATTCCAAATTCTGATTCAGTCGCCTCTATAGTATATCCGATAGATATAGTTTTCTCTGATAAATGAGAGAGATAAACATTTGAAGTTAGAGCATTACCCTCCGTAACTGCCTTACTAGTTTCAAACGTTGTTAAATCTGATTGAAAATTAATAAAAGGTTCATCATCAGAGTCTTGTATTATTAATCTGTATGTTGGCGGTCCCGTTGCTTCTGTCGAACTTATTGTAGCATTTGCATCTGGATCATCTATCGAGAGAACTAAAACAATATCCTGATCCCATTCATCTCTATCATCATCTAGAGTAGCAATTGTGAAGGTATTCGTCTGTTCACCAATCTCAATAGTAAAAGGTGTCACCGCTAGATCTGTTAACGCTGTGAAATCATGATCACTCTCTGCACAATTACCCGCAGAAGGACAATCCGAATCACTAGTAAGCTGACTATAGCTTATTGTCATCAATTTTTCTGAAACTGAGCTTGCTTTAACAATAACAGTATGCGTGCCATCTACACCAGAAGACTTTTCAGTAACAGATTGTGTTTCTACATTAGAAATAATATTTGAACCATTCTCTACAAAAAATGAAACTACTGGTGGATCATCATCATCTAAAATAGTAAACGTATGGACCAAATTAGCAGAAATATCATCTGTCAATGCACCAGAATCATCACCAGCGCCTGCATCAGCGGCACTATCATCACCATTAGCATCATATCCGATCTTAGAAATAGCAACTTTAACCACCTGATCATATTCATCAATAGCATCATCTAATATAGGTATTGAGAATCTAGAGGTAGAATTTCCCCTTGTAATTATTCCAACAGCTGTTGTTGCTGTGTAATCAGAACTAGCAGTAGCATCTGTAGTGGAGGTGGTATTATAGGCATACTTTAAATCCATTCCAGCCTCAGTCTCTTCGCCTGTTGAAGCGTCAACTAATTTTACATCAAAGTGCGGATCATTGTCATCTTCATTGCCACCAACGGCCTCTTCAGAAAAACTCGATACAATAGCTGAAGAACTAGTGATTGTCGCTGACTCATCGGGTGTGAGTGCCTGTTTTAGAGTAAGCACAGGCGCTGTTTCACCAGTATTTTCTATCGTTATTATAAGCTGAGTACTCGTACCAAGACTTGCATTTGTCAGTGTAGCATTTGATGTCGTACCTAGAGTAAGAATGATTTTTTCATCAAACTCATATATTTTATCATTGTTTATTGTTATATCAAACGTAGCCTCTAAATTTATTTCTGTGGTAGTTGAAGCTGGTATCACTAACCAACCATCAGCAGCAACAGAATTTGAACTCTTATCACCCGTGATTGAAAAATTAGGCTCAGATGTATTAGCCACCCAATAATCGTAAGGATATGTATTATCTTGCTCTCCCAATCTTGCTGTTTTCTCATCATTATCATAATCAAGAGTAACACTATATGGAATTTTCATTTCGTCAGAGCTAGTGGTCGTTGCTTTTACACGAATAGTAACCTTAGATCCCGTGGTATCCTCTCTAAATGTGACGGTATTTATTTCATCACCATCAGCATTAACAAAATTCACAAAAGGCTTATCTGTAGGATCTTTAACAATTGTAATCTCAACCTCATCAAAACCTATGTCATCAGTATTAGAAAGATCTTCTGCTGTAGCATAACTCTCTGAAAGAAGTCCAGCCGCAGATGACTGAGCAGAATTATATGTATACATACCAAGAACAAGTTTCTCATCCTGCTCATAGAGCACGTCATCATATGCTGCTAAGGTAATTGATCCAGTGGACGTAGCCGTAATTGGAGCGTCAATAACCACCAATTGATTATCATCTAAAGGCCCACTATTATATGTATAGTCTAAATCTCCAGCCTCATAAGTTCCGGCATAGGATATATCTGCATCATTATCTGATGCCGAGGCGGTACTAGAAACTTTAAAATAGGCATAAATAGGAAGCTCTGATTTCTTCGTTCCAGTACTCAATACCTCAAACTGAAAATCATGAGTATTGGCTCCTTGACTAGACTTTTCATAAATACTTACGCCTGCATCACTATCAGTAAGAAAAATAACGGGCCTACTATCAATATTTGTCATACCAAAATAGTGTTCGTTTGTTGCACCATCACTACTACCAATATCAGCATTTCCATCAGTATTAGAAAGTGATAGCTTAAAATACTCTTTTGATTCATAGGTAACATCAGCCTCATCAAAATCAATATCTGATGTACCTATTGTTAACGTTGTTGGCGCTGAAGTACTAGAGCCAGTTCTTGGAGTAAATACTAAATTTGCTGTATATGTTGTGTTAACTCCGAAATCAGGCAATTTAAAATCCAATGCCTCAGCAACATCTTTATTAGAATCACCATTCCTACCATCTAAATCGATTGTCCAGCTAATTGTAATTTCCTTACCTGATTCTTTTAACTGCGTTTGATCATCTGGATCTAGCAAAACAACCATAAAAGTTGGAGAATCATTTTCCGCACCAGAAGCTAATGGCTGCGTACCAGCTGAAGCAGTAGCAAAACTATATTTTACAGGTGCATCACTAGCATGGTCTTCAATCGTAAGTCTAAAGCTACTGTTACTTCCTTTACTAGCATTTGTTAAAGAACCTAATTCAAAATCTAAATACTCTGTATTTTCATCAATACCATCTACATTAATAGGAACTGTAAAGTATGTTCTTTGCTCAGCAGCGGTTGTATTAGCATCACCCGCCAATATCGTGATAGTCCCACTAGCACTTATATTAGGAGTATTGTAATTCAGCGCTGTTGTTGTATAATCAGTCGTTGAACTTGAACCCCATTTAACATAGTCTGCTGGATAAGCAGTACTTGTACCATCGTCATCATCATCAAATCTCGCTGTAGAACTAGAAAAGTTAATAGAATAAGGTATTGTAATCTGTTTTTCACTGATTTTACTGTTAGTGATACCAACCCTAACATTATATGAGAGATCAGATTCATTTACAGTACCTGCATTTGCCTGGGCTCCTATTGCATTAATAAACTCAATAACAGGCTCATCCGCTGGATCGTCAGCAATCGTAATCGTTGTTTCATCATTAGTACCATCTACGGTCGCATTTCCCGATCCATCACCATTAACACTAATCTCAAGAACAAGATCCTCCGCGACCTCCCAACGATCATCATCTGTGATTGTTAAGCCTGGAAAGGCTGTGCCATTAACACCATCTGTTATAACCAGAGAAGTATTATCAGATATTGTCGTTATATCACTTCCATTCGTTGCTACACTAGTGTTTTTCACTGTTACAAGTCCAGTAACCGTTTTTTCTGTTAATGTTGTGCCAGTTTCATCAAACTTTATTTTCACAACATCTGAATTAGCGGCGTTCTCATCAACACTGTAAGTAGAGGAACTGAAAATAAGAATAGGCGCCGGCTCATCATCGTTAATATTATACGTAAAGTTAAGAGTCCCATCTACCGCAGCGGCATTACCCGTATCGTCGTATACCTCGTCACTATCCATGTCTGCTCCATCATAGGCAACATCAACAACAACCGTTTGTTTATCGACCTCATCATAAGCATCATCTAAAATATCAAGAATAAGATCCGCAGTAGGTGAAAGGTTTCCAGCTGTGATAGTAAATTTGTCATTGATAATTGTATAATCTTGACCACCCGTTGCCGTATGACCATTATCTGCTTTTTCTGTGACATATGTAAATGTAATGTCCTTCCCAGACTCTTGCGTTAGCAATAAAATATCTTTCAAATTATAGTCAGTAGTAGATTGAGTTTCCTCATCAGTAGAGTTATCAACTGTTACCGTGCTAAAATTCAATGTTGGCGGACTACTCTGGTCTGTTATTGTGACAGTATGAGAAGACGTTACACCTTTTTGACCGTTGGTAAGTGTGCCCAAATTAACAATTATCTTTTCATCCCACTCATCAATATCATCTGCCAAAATAAAAATATCAAAACTGGTTTTTGTAAGGGTATTATCAGATGTCCCATCGACTACAGCCGAACCACCTACACTATAACCAGTACCACTACCAGTATAATAAAAATCTATTGGATAATCACCCGTAGCATCTGCACCACGTGCACCAGGTGTAATTGTGGTATAATCTGTGAATGTGAATGGGATCGTAACCGTACGCTCCGTTGCTCGACTAAGTTCAATATTTAGAGTTTTCTTTACACCATTTTCACTAACTACACTGGTAGGCTCCTCTGCGCCACTTCCATCTGTAAAATTAACAACAGGAAGATCATCATCATCACTGATCTGTAATGTATATAACACAACTGCCTGTTCGCCTGCATTTGCACTTGAAGCCAACGCATTACTAACTGTGGCCATATCTCCAGAAATTGCTGCTGCACTATACAGCTTAATATCTATCGTTTGATAATCATTGCTCTGATCATTGGCACCTTCATCAATATCATCTTCTGCTGTTACTACATCAAAAGTAACCTCCGTCGTACCTAGATTTCCTGTGATCGTTGTGAGTTCTGTATAATCATTGATTGCGGTATAATCTGCCCCTGAAGTTGCATCCCCGGATCCATTATCAGAGTAATATAGAACAATGTTACGTTCTGAAGCAGCAGAAAGTGCAACCGTGATCGTCTTCGTCTCACCCTCCTCAACAGAACCTGTCTCAGTCGCATCCACAGCATCTACATTCTTAAAATATGCATTCGGAACATCATCGTCATCATTGATCGTATAGGTAAAGACCATATCACCATCAGTACCAATTGTAGTTAGATCTGCGACCTCATCATAAACTCCATTACCATCAAGATCTGCTCCAGCAACAGCAATGGTCACCTTCACCGTCTGCTTGTCCGCCTCATCAATACTCTCATCTAAAATATCTAAGATCATATCCGCAGCAGGAGCTGTTGCACCAGCAGCAATCGTAAACGTTCCATCAATAATAGTGTAATCTTGACCTCCTGTAGCCGTTGCCCCAGTACCACCAACTTCAGTCTTATAAGTAAACTGTAGGTTACGTCCAGACCGAGGACTTAAACCAATAATCGTATTTAAATTAAAATCATTCGCAGCTTGGTCTGTTTCCGCCGTACCATCATCAACAAGCAGCGAACTAAACCCAATGACTGGAGGATTACTTACATCCGTGATCGTCACCGCATGAGCCTCCGCCGTACCCTTCTGACCATTGGTGATTGTACCTAAATTAACAATTATCTTCTCATCCCATTCATCGATAGCATCCGCTAATATAATTATATCAAATGTTCCTCTTGTTCCAGAATCATCTGTCGTACCATCGCCTGTGATTGTAACAGATCCACCTACACTATAACCAGTACCTCCACCGGTATAATAAAAGTCTATCGGATAAGCACCCGTTGCATCTGCTCCACGTGCACCAGGTGTAATTGTAGTATAATCTGTAAATGTAAATGGGATCGTAACCGACCTCTCCGTTGCCCTGCTTAACTCAACATTGATCGTAATAGAAGAACCGTTCTCCGCTACAGTGCTCTCCGTATCCCC
>NHJO01000005.1 GCA_002169695.1 bacterium TMED217 | reverse complement strand
TGCTAGATGCAAAAGTAAAAGGACTCTCTTATCATAAAAGAAGGTCATGGGTCGATAAAGAATATCTGCTGCCAATCAAAGAAGAGCTCTATGCTAAAAGTGGAAAGCTTCTTAAAACTGCATCATTGATGGGGATAAAAAAGATACAAGGGAGGTGGTTTCCTTCAAAATTCGTTTATAAAGATGAGCTAAAAAGAAATAGTAAAGGAACAGAGTGGATAATAGATAATATAGAGTTTAATAAAAAAATTCCTGATTCTAGATTTTCAAAGGCTTTACTTCGTAAGTAACATAACCATCTAAATATGTGGAGTATGCGGGAACATATCCACCATTACTGCATTTTTTATCTCATACCCGCTCTCAGTTAGAATCTGTACATCTCGAGCTTGAGTAGTAGGATTGCAAGAGACATATACAATTTTCTCAGCTTTTAATTTGTGGAGATAGCCTGACATATCTGGGTGCATCCCCGCACGTGGCGGATCAACAACAATCACATTGGGCTTTGGTACCCTTCTTGGTAATTGACCTGTTTTAAAAAAAGTATCCAGGTTTGCTTTTAAAAAATGGACATTATCGATGTTATTAATTACTGAGTTTTTTTCTGCATTCTCCAATGATGATCTTATTACCTCAAACCCGTAAACCACTTTCGCATTTTTTGATAAGTATAAAGCGATACTCCCAGTTCCACAATAGAGGTCATATACAATCTCATCACCGGTCAGACCTGCTACTTTCAAAACTTCGTCATATAGAACTTGACCCTGGAAAGTATTCGTCTGAAAAAATGAATTGGCAGAAATTTCAAATGTTAATTTTCCAATTTTCTCTTCTATATATGGATTCCCAAAAATCAGGTTTTCAAACTCCCCATAGGCCACATCTGCCTTACGTGTATTTACATTATTAACCATCGATGTTATTTCTGGAATTTCGTCTAATAATCTATCAGTTAATGGTGACAGTTTGTTTATGTCGTCATATCCCGTTACAATATTTATCATTAATTGATTAGTGTTAACCCCAAACCTGAGCATCAAATGGCGTAAAAATCCTACATTTGTTCTTGGATCATATGGTTTTAAATCTGGATGTTTTAAGCATACCTCCTGCGCAATAGATAAAATTTTATTACCTATTTCAGGCTGAATATGACACTCATCTATATTAAGAATTTTATCAAACCTACCAGGAATATGCAGACCTAAAGCAAAAGAACTGTCAACTCCCTCAGGCTCAGTATCTAAGACCCAACGATTAGGCGAAAAAGTAAACTCCATTTTATTTCTATAGTTATAAATAGGGTCAGCACCTTTTATATCATTTAGTTTAAAATCAGCAAAACCACCAAGCCTTTGGAATGCTTCTTCAACTTGCATTACTTTTTCTTTTAATTGCTCTTTATAGGATAGGCTCTGGAGCTTACTGCATATCCAATAGTGACTACATTTGACTTCTATGGCATTTGGAGATTCTTTAATAACACTAAGTACTCTTGCCTCTGCATATCCCTTTTTCTTTTTATATACAAGAGCTTTAACATGCTGTCCAGGAATAGCATTTTTTACAAAGATAACAAAATTATCTATTTTAGCTAATCCCATTCCTCCATACGCTAATGATTTGATCTTTAGTTCAAGCTCTAATCCTTTTTTAATGATTATAGGGTCATTCATTTATTATAGATAACGCATTACTAGTGCCTATGCGATTTGCTCCAGCTTCAACTAACATATTTAAATTAGATAATGTTTTAATGCCGCCACTAGCCTTTACTCCTACATCAAGCCCAACAGACTTACGAATTAATTTAACATCTTCTTCTGTCGCGCCATAAGATGAAAAACCGGTTGATGTCTTAATAAAATTTGCGCCAGCGGCAACGGCAATTTCCGATGCGATTTTTTTTTCTTCACTTGTTAGCAAACATGTTTCAATAATTACTTTTACACAATTACCATCAGCTGCATCTACTACCTTTTCTATTTCACATTGCACGTATTTATTATCTCCTTCTTTAAGCGCAGAAATATTGATTACCATATCTAATTCATCAGCACCTTGATGAATTAAATATCTTGATTCTGCAAACTTTAATTCAGTTGGATCTGCCCCTAAGGGGAATCCCACAACAGTACATACTTTTGGCATTTCTTTATTTAATACTTCAGAAGCATAACGAACAAAAACAGGATTTATACATACAGAAGTAAAATTATTTTCGATTGCCTCTTTACATAAATTTTCAATATCTGTTTTATTTGCTTCTTGTCGTAGGTTTGTATGATCAATATATTCTGAAATAGATTTCATTATAAAAGGCTTTTCACTTTAACAACTAAATCTTTTGCCTCTTCATATGTGGGTGCTTCAGCATAAATTCTAATTATTGGTTCAGTGTTAGACCCTCTAAGGTGGACCCATTTATTATCCCATATAAATTTTATTCCATCAGTCTTATTTTGCTTTGCATTATTAAAAAGCTTACTGGCTCTAGATAATAGATGATCTTTATCAATCCCTTCAATGCTTATTTTATCTTTTACTATTTTAAAATTAGGCAAGGTACTAAATATTGAGCTTAGCGAGCTCTCAGATTGAGACATGCGATTCAAAACCATTGTTACAGCAACCAGAGAATCCCTCCCAAGGTGACACTCTTTTAATATTACTCCACCGTTTCCTTCTCCTCCAAAATTTGCGCCTAAATCATTCATTTTATTTACAACATTAATCTCGCCAACAGCTGCACGCTCGACAGAACAATTTTTTTTAATAGCTAATTTATCTAGAGCAATTGATGTAGAAAGGTTAGTTACAAAGGTTTCTTCTACTTGCATAGTTTCAATATAACCATCTGCAGCAAGAACTAGAGTGTACTCTTCACCGAGTGGTTTACCTTTTTCATCTACTACAGCAAGTCGATCAGCATCTGGATCAACCGCAAAACCAACATCAGCTTTTTGTTCAATTACATTTTTAGATAAATCAATAAGGTTTTCAGGTAACGGCTCAGTCCCTCGAGTAAATTCCCCACTAGGTTCACAATTTAATCTGATCACTTCACATCCTAATATTTCTAACATTTCAGGGAGAGCACTTGCACCAGCTCCATTAACCGCATCAATAACAACTTTAAAATTTCTCTGTCTAATTCCATCTAGATTAATGCATTTCAAAGAAGCGCACTTAATGGTATGTTTATGTACTGAATTTTTTTCTTCCCACATTATCCCCTCTTCTTCAATAGAGATTTCATTAGGAATGTAATTATCTACATAATCAAAAAGTTTTTCACAATCTTTAGAATGAAAAAAAGTACTATCCTCTCTAAGAAATTTTATACCGTTCCACTCAATTGGGTTATGGCTGGCAGTGATTATAAAGCCACCAACTGCTTCACTAGTATGCACCATAAACTGTATCGTTGGTGTAGGCACTATCCCACAATATATAATTGTTCTACCTAGCTTAAGTAGTTCTTGTATCATAATCTCTACAATAGCCTCTCCTGATGGTCGGCTATCTCTTCCAACATAAATAACACCAGACTTAAGACTATTATTTAATGCGTGAGCATATTTTATGATAGTACTTTTCTTTAGGTCTTCTTCTACAAGACCCCTTATACCAGAAATACTTCTAATTAACATTGCAAAACCATGATTGTAAAATAATTATATATATATTATTTAGTAAAGCGAGTGCTATAAATTGAAAAAAAAAGGGCTCGAACAAAGCGAGCCCTTAATTATTAAACTAATAGTTAAATAGAGCTATTAATTTTAACGACTCCGCCTATTATCAGTAGGACGCTTAGCTCTTCGTCTTCTAGCTCCTCGCGGATTATTTCTTAAAGCCTCTATCCTAGCATTTCTAGCCATTCTTCGTGTAGCCTTTTTTTTGGCTTCTCGTTTTTCATCACTTGGCTTAATATAAAATGATCTACCGCGAAGTTCTCTAAGAATACCCGCTCTCTCCCATTTCTTTTTAAACCTTCGTAAGGCTCTTTCAAGAGATTCTTTGTCTCTTACTTGTATTTCTACCACTTTATTCACCTCCTCAAGGATTTTTGTGGTAAGTTAAATTTGCCGCGAATTTTAATCGTACTCTAGATTATAAACAAGAATTAAACCAACATTGCGAACTCTTTGATAGATAATGTCTCTGGCCGCCTTGAAAAATCAATTTCTTCTTTTACTTTATCGGGAATATCCCAAGAACTAAGTGAATTCTTTAACATTTTTCTTCTCTGATTAAATGCCGTTCTAACTATTTTATTAAACCTAATATATTTTTGATCATCTATTATTGCATTCTCTTTTTTTGAAAAACGTATAAAAGCTGAATCTACTTTTGGTCTAGGGATAAAAACTGTTGGCGGAATCGTAAAACAATATTCAACATCTAAATAAGCGCCAACAACAACTGTTAACCTACCATATTCTTTTGTTCCTACTTGCGCTACTAATCTATGTGCCACTTCTTTTTGCACCATGATGAATGCATCAGACCAATAATCAAGTTGCTCAATTAACCAGAAAATTATTTTAGAAGTTATATTATATGGAATGTTACCAACTACTCTTGCCGGATTACCAATATCTAAATCATAAATATTAGTTTTCAGAACATCTTCGTGAACAATTTTTAATTTTTTTAGTGTAATTGAGTTACTCAATTTTTCAATAAGCAATGGGTCAATCTCAATAGATATCATGTCATTTACTTTCGGCAATATTATTTGAGTCAATGCACCCTCTCCAGGTCCAATTTCTATAATATTATCCGTTAATTGAGGATTTATTGTTTGATATATTTTTTTTACAATATTGGGGTCTATTAAAAAATTCTGTCCCCATTTTTTTCTAAAAGAATGTGAATTAATATTAACCAAACTAAAAATTATTTATGATATATTAAAAAGACGTTTTGCATTTGCGGTTGTAATTGAGGCTATATCATTAATATCAAAATTAAAAATTTCAGAAAGCTTCTCTGCTACATATCGTGTTCTTCCTGGCTCATTGGTCCTACCACGAAATGGCACAGGACTAAGAAATGGTGAATCAGTCTCAACTAATAGTCTATCTAATGGCAATTTTTTTGCAACTTCAGGTAAATGACTATTTTTAAAAGTTAGATTCCCAGAAAAAGAAATATAAAACCCCATCTCTATTAACTCCATTGCTGTTCTATAAGTACTAGAAAAACAATGCGCGACACCCTCTAAACCTTGAAAATCAGATAATATGTTAATTATATCTTCATCAGCTTCACGATTATGAAAAACAATTGGCTTATTAATTTTTTGAGCCAGCTCAATCTGTTCTTTAAACATGATTTTTTGACTAATAGGCTTAGAAATATTTCTATAATAATCTAATCCAATTTCTCCAACAGCCACTACCTTTTCATTTAATAATAGATTGCGAAGTTCATTTATATAGTCACCTTCTACGGCCTCTACATCATGAGGGTGAATCCCCGCAGTTGAATAAATATTATTATATTTTTTAGCTAGTTTATAACTTTTAATTGAATCTGTTATATCTGTACCAACACATATAATCTTTGTCACTCCGAGTTCATTCGCTCTACTTAGTACTCCATCAATATCATTTTTTAACTCATCAAAAAAAAGGTGGCAATGGGTGTCTACTAACATCAAATATTATCAGTATTAATCCGAGGGAATAATGGAGTATGCTCTCCTAATTTTTTACCATAATCTAACCCACCCCAATTTCTAATTTTTGAATCTGTATTTAAAACATATAAAAGTATTTTTGTCCTTTCAGGCATGATTGGAGATAAGAGGACAGAACATATCCTCAACCCTTCAGCGCCAGTATATAAAACAGTAGCAGCAGAACTTAGGTCTTCCTTAACAAGTTTCCATGGTGCCATATGCTCGAAATATCTATTTATTTTACGAACAAATTGGAGGGTTTCTTCTATTGCTTCATTAATTGACATCTTTGACATATAAATATCAAATTTTTCAACTAGATCAATACATGAAGATTTTATTTTATTTTCTTCCTCTCCCATATAAGATGCTTCTGGTATATAACCATTATAGTTTTTATTTATTAAAGTAGATATACGACTTAAAAGGTTTCCAAAATCATTAGCAAGATCACTATTATATCTATTAATAAATGATTTAATAGTAAAATTTGCATCTTGCCCAAGTACCATTTCTCTCATTAAATAATATCTTATAGAATCAACGCCATAGTCATCAATCAAATCCATAGGGTTGATTACATTACCAGTGGACTTACTCATTTTTTCATCCTCCATAAGCCACCACCCATGTGCAAAAATAGTTTTAGGAAGTTCAATACCAGCAGACATTAACATCGTTGGCCAATAAACTGCATGAGTAGTTAATATATCTTTCCCAATTAAATGCATGCTTGCCGGCCAATATTTATCAAATAAAATCTTATCATTTAAAAACCCAGGTGCAGTTATATAATTAATCAAAGCATCAAACCATACATATGTAACATAATTTGAATCAAAGGGTAGTTCAATGCCCCAATTCAATCTTGACTTAGGTCTAGAAATACAAAGATCATTTAATGGCTGCTTTAAAAATCCAAGGATTTCATTTTTCCTATGTTCAGGTTGTAAAAACATTGGATTAGATTTGATATGCTCAATTAAAGAATTTTGATATTTACTCATTTTAAAAAAATAATTTTTTTCTTTTAACTTCTTAATATCTCGAAATTGACCTGACTCAGCTTCTTTTTCTGTAATAAACCTCTCTTCTGATACAGAGTATAGGCCTTCATACTCATCCTCATATATATCCCCAGCATTATATACTGTTTTTAATATTTTTTCTACTACAATTTTATGCCTATCCTCAGTTGTTCTAATAAAATCATTATTCGATATATGTAACCTCTCCCAAAGTGATAAAAAACTCTTTGACATTTCATCACAATGATCTTTTGGATGTACACCTCTTTTGGTTGCTGCATCTTGAACTTTTTGACCATGTTCATCTAATCCAGTTAAAAAAAATGAATCATTCCCTAATTGCTTTTGATATCGTGATATAACATCTGCTAAAATTGTTGTATATGCAGTCCCTATATGAGGAGCATCATTAACATAATAAATTGGTGTTGTGATATAAAAGGGTTTATTCATTTATATGTTTTTGAACATCAAGTATCAAATTCAAAAGTATTAAAGGCATATATAAATTTTGAGAGGCAGACTTTTTTACATCTTCAATACATAACATTATAGCATAAATATTTGCATTTGGATATTTATGATTAAATGAAACTAAATGAGACTCAATATCTTTATTATGAAAATCACTTTTAATACCGTTTCTAGTTTTGGCAGCATTTTTAAACCAAAACAAAATCAAATTAAAATGATAATTAAACTCTAGTCGGCTAGATGTATAAAGACGACTGTAATAATCAGTAAACCATCTCCATTCACTTGAGTTTTTATTTATAAGTATAGTAGGCAGCTTTTCAATTGTATCCATTGTTTTTTTTATTGACTGATCTGATAATGCTCTAACTTGATGTACATTCCCTCGACATATTGACATTATGAATTTAGCTTCATTTTCTTTGATATTTTTTCTTATAAGCCAATTAAATATGTAATCATTTGATAGTCTTGGTATATCAACATTCTGACAGCGAGAAATAATAGTTTCAAATAATAGTTTTTTATAATCCGTTACAAGTACTATCGTTGTGTGCTCAGGTGGCTCTTCCAATATTTTCAGTAATGCATTCCCTGATTCTCCTTGTCCAGAACATAACAAATCTGAATCAAAAATAATCACCATATTCCTACCGCCATCATCTTCTTGATTAAGATATAATGTTTTTTTTAACCCTCTAATAGATTGAATAAGAATTCTATTCGCTTTTGGTATTGAAATTTTATAAAAGGGATCTAAAGATTTTTTCTTAATTGCATTAATATAATCATCTGAAATAAAAAAATTTCTATCATCAATTTGTCCAGTTTTTGGTAATGGCAATGGTACAACAATATTCAATCTTTCATGCTGCAAAGATTTAAACCTTATGCATGATTCACATTCATAACATATATCCGGACTTAATTTTTTACAATTAAGTAGTTGCGAAAATTTTATTGCTAATTCTTCTTTCCCAGAACCCTTTGGCCCAGAGAATAAATACGCATTCCCAATATTATTAGAAGCTTTAATTTTTACTAATCTATTCCAAATTTCTTTTTGTGCAGAAATCAATTTGTTATTCATTACTTTTTAATTAACCATTTTTCTGGATCAAGCTTTTGACCTTTACCCCAGACTTCAAAATGCAATTTTGAACCATTTACTGATCCAGAATCTCCCATATATGCGATTACATCACCTGATCTAATTTCACTATCAACACTAGTTTGTATATTTGTGACATGGCTATAAACAGTATAAAATCCTCCTCCATGATCAATAATTATTGTCGAACCATAACCTCTTATATAAGTAATCGTTGTAATAACACCACTCATTGTAGAACGAATAGGTGAACCAGGCTGCCCTTTTATATCGATACCTGGATTATCTGTTGTCGTTTTTAATCTAGAGTTCCATTGTTTACCAAATTTAGAGATTACTCTGCCTTCAGTTGGCCAAGGAAGTTGACCTTTAAGCAAATTAAATTCTTTTGTTTTTAAAGCTTCTTGTTGCTGGCGAATTCTTTCTTCTCTTTCAAATCTTGCTTTATCCTCTAATACTTTTTTAATTATAGACTCTAATTGTTTTACCCCAGCTGCTTTTTCTTGCATATAATTAGCTAATGCAGATTTATCCTGTCTAATTCGTGTAAGCTCTTTTTCTCTTTTTATTCTCATTTTGCGAAGAGAGGACATTTGTTTTTGCTTATCTCTTTTTAACAAAATACTCTGTCTAAGTAATGACTCTAATTTTAATTTATTTTTATTAATTGTTATTAATAGAGCTTCAATCTCCTTGGTCATTTTTTTTTCAATTGATGATATTATCTTTAAATATTGAGTTCTATAAACTGCTTGACGCCATGACGTAGATGATAAAACTTTTTCAAGATCAGAAACACGCCCTTTTAAATAAGTATTTATAATTCTCTGCTCGTATCTTTCTCTTAAAATATTTAACTCGTTCTCTTTTGAATTAATATCTTTTTTTAAAATATTTATTTTATTTCTATTTAAATCTTCTTCTTTTTTTAATGTTTGTATAAGTTTGTTTATTAATGCTAATTCTTCATCCAAATTTGTAATTCTTTTTGAAGTACTTTTTTCATTAATGCTCGCTTTCCTTAATTTCGAGCTTAGTTCTTCAATCTCTTTTTTCATTTTATTAATTGCGTCGTTCTGATACCTAAGTTCTTCGCTATAATCTCGTTGGATAGATTGAGCAAGTAGAATACCGCTCATATAAAAACCAAATAGTATCTTTATTAAACTTTTCATCTAATAAAAACTAAGTACCCTGTTTGCCTGATTACAATGTGGATTAATTTCATTCTATCAATCTAAATCTCTTCAATTTTAAATAAAATAAAGTCCTTAAAGGATAATTGCAATTGTCTATCATTTAAATAATAAATCCAAAGTTGTTCTTTATCTAAAATTTGATTAGATATAATCTTGTCATGCGGAGCACCTAATAAGTCTTCAATTAAAGGCAGAGACATCCCAATTGTCAAACGTGGAGACCTTGCAACTGCTTGTAGATATCTAGCTTTCGACATCTCATAATCAATAATCATCGTAGACTTATAGTTTTCATAACTTTTTAATTTATCATTTAAGTCATCTAATAGTTTTTCATTTCTTGAACCAATTCCAGATGATAACTCTTTTGCATGTTCTAAGGATTTTTTTGCTAAAATAATTTCATCGAACTCATCTACTTTATCTGCTAATTCAACTAATTGTATTCCGGCCTGATATTGTAATGCCATTATCTGAGATTCTAACTTAGCATTCATCTCCAGTGCAATAGAATATTTTTCCATAGCCTTCCCTAGGATTAATATAGATTGCAACTTTTTCCCTTGTTCTAATATAATATACGATTTATATCGGCTGGTTTCTTTTTCCCCAATCTCAGAAAACTCTGCAACTTTTTTTACTAAACTATATGCTTCTTTATAGAATTTCTTATCTAATAAAAGTTCAGCAGAATTCATCCATTTTTTTGCTATTTCATTAATTCTAAAATTTAAAGTTTCAATAATCAACGTATCATTAATCACCACTCTTGACTTAGCTTTAATATATTTTTGTAAAGCTTTATCAGTTTCACCAATATCATCATATAATATCCCCTGTTCCATTATTTGATAAGGTATTTTTTCATTGCACTCAGAAATATAATTCATTGCTCTATATCTATTTGAGTGGTTTGGATAGTTATTAATAAATTCTCTGAATTTATCTTTTGCAGTTAAATAATCTTTACTATAGTATATTATTTTTGCTTCATCACCAATAGTTTTCTTCCCACCATAAAAAGTTGCAAGAGTTAAATATAATCCATAATTAGCAAGATCAAATCGATTAAATGGCGTAGTATTATCTGGATCATTTATTTTGTTGATTTTCGTGTAAGAATGACGAAAGTCAATCCCAATAGAAAAAATATTTGATTTGCCTGAATCAATTATATATCGAAATCCCAAACCAAGAGCCATTGAAGTACCACTTCCATCTGGAGATACATTTATTGTTTCAATATCTTTATCGTAATAAAATTTTGAATATGCAAGCCCATAACCATATCTAAGGTTAATATACCAAGGATTAAATGGCTGCCATTGGATTGTGTTTGTAATAAGATATTCTGTTAATTCTGGCTTAAACTGAATGTTACTCTCACTTATACTAGTCCCTTCTTTCCAATCACTAGGAATCTCCTTTGGTATAAAGATTGAACTAGACCTATAATTAAACCCAGTTAAAAAATTCATCCAACTAGTATTCATTATTTTATTAGGTATATTAATTAAACCAAAATCAATATCTAATGAGGTTCCCACTGTATTTTCTGGCCCTTGTTCCAATTGAGTAATATCTTGGTCATACCATATCCAATTATCAATATCACCAACTTCAGGTGATGAAAAACTACCTGAAAATTTTCCATGAAAGCCGAGACCATAACGTATTTCAACTGGCATATATGTGATTGGAGCAGCAAATTCTCTTGAACGAAACCACTTATTGTACCAATTTATTTCTTCAGAAATATCTTCTTTTTCTTTTTTAATTATACTCAAAAAAAGCTTTTTTATATTATCCTTAAATAATGATTGAGCATTTAGTCTTGGCATTATTAATGATATTAAAATTAACCAATATAATATTTTTTGTTTGAACATTGATGGAAATTTAAGGATTCATATATCTTTTACAAGGAGAGACTAGGTATATTCTAGAGGGTTATTTTATAATTATTTATGAACAAATAACAAATAACAATCATATATAAAACAATGAAAAGTTATATATTCACATTTTTTATAACATGCTTCCTATTCTCTCAAGAATTTAATATTGCTCGAATACAATATAGTGGTGGTGGTGATTGGTACTGTGATCCTAGTAGCTTACCAAACTTATTAAAATATCTAAAAACGAATACACCAATGGTTAAAGCTGGTAGAGAAATAAAGATAAAATTAACAGATAATAACGCAAAACACTTCCCTTTTTTATATTTAACTGGGCATGGTAACATAAAATTTTCTGAAAATGAAATTATTGAACTTCGATCAATTCTTAGTAATGGTGGATTCCTTCACGCTGATGACAATTACGGAATGGACAAATCTTTTAGACGAGAGATTAAAAAAGTATTCCCTAATAAAGAATTTGTTGAACTTCCTCATGATCATCCAGTTTTTTCATCATATTATAATTTTGAAAACGGCTTGCCAAAAATTCATGAACACGATGGCAAACCACCTCAAGCTTTAGGTATTTATGAAAATGACAAATTAGTGATTTTATATACTTATGAATCAGATTTAGGGGATGGATGGGAAGACCCCTCAGTTCATAATGACCCACTAGAAATAAGAGAGCTAGCGCTAAAAATGGGTGTCAATATTATTTACTACGCCCTTACTCAATAAAATGAAAATCCAAAAATATTTAAAATCAGTAAGAAATGAAAAAATTAAAATAGATCTGATAAGCATATCATTTTTAATTCTAATTGCTTTTGTAGGTTTCATGATTTCTTTACTAATTCTTGAGTCTATATTTTATTTTTCACCTATTTATAAAAAATTAACTTTACTAGTCATACTATTGATTTTTTTAATTATATTAATCTGGTTATGCTTTTCTTACGCAAACATTAATCAAAATCGTCATCAAAATTATTCTTGGCGCGGCCTCGCTTCATTAATTGGAAAAATTATTTTCCCAGATAATAAAGATATCGCTTTAAATGCTTATCAAATTGAAAAAAGGTCAAATAAAAACCAATCTCCAGAACTCGCGGATAATTTTATTAACGATATATCAAAAAAAATAAATAATGTAAAACCAAGCGATATCATTAATAAAAAACCTCTATTTAATATAAAGATTATTACATTAATTGTAATGCTTATTGCAATAATATCATTCTCTACCTTTTGGGACCAAAGTTCTAAAGCATTTTATAGATGGAAGAACTATAATGAAAAGTTTTTTGCACCAAAACCATTTAGTTTGCATAGTCTCACAAAAAACCAGCACATTCTTGGAGGTGAAAAAACTTCAGTCTTGATTATGTCGAAAGGCATAAAGCCTGACTCTGTTTTACTAAAATTAATCCCAACACAAATAACTCTCAATAAAAGAGATTCATCAATCATTAATTTAAAAGCTGGAAAAAATGCCTCTGGGTTTTTTGAATATGAATTACCTGAATTATTTCAAGATTATGAATATAGCGCAATTGTAAATGCAAAATATTTTTATGAAGCATGGGAATACGTCAAATCAGCGCCTGACACAATATTTGTCACAGATAGACCAAAATTAGAAAATTTTGAGATAACTATTATCCCGCCACCTTATTCTAAACTTCCTTCAGAAAATTTAAATGGCAGCATTGCAGCCATACAAGGTTTGAAAGGCTCAATAGTTAAAATAAATCTAGAAAGTAATAAAGTTCTAAAATCATGCTTTATAAAGAAAAATGATTCTATTAATTTTTTCAATACATATCAAAATAAAGCTAATGGTAGTTTTATAATAAATAATGATGGAAATTTTTCAATTCATTTGGTTGATCCAAGAGATATCACAAATAGAGACCCAATACCATACCGCATTAATATTTTACCAGATAATAATCCAATTGTGCGAGTTATTAAACCTGCGCCAATAATCACACTTGGAAATAATCAAATAATACAATTCCAATTAGAAATTGAAGACGATTATGGGTTTAATAATCTTCAACTCGCTTATGAAATAATAAGACCAGAATATTTAAATGTTGAACCATATATAGCTATGTTTATAATACCAGAATTAAATCCAGATACTATAGCACAAACAATAAAAACACATTGGAATCTGTCTGATTTAATGCTAATGCCAGATGATGAAGTGCATTATCATTTTGAGTTAACTGATAATGATAATATTTCAGGCCCAAAAAAAACGATTACAAAAACATTTATAGCAAAAGTTCCTTCTTTGTCTGAATTATATGAAAAATTGGAAAATAAAGAAGACGATATCAAAGAACAATTTAGTGAAAGCATAGATGAGCTTATAACATTAAAAGATCAAATTGATAATATGGAGCTAAATGTTTTAAAAACAGAAAATGATTTAAATTGGGAAGATAAACAGAAAATTAATGAGATGATTAATCAAGCAAAAAATGAATTAAATAAAATCCAAGATATCTCCAATGCTATGGAAACACTAATGGAACAAAGTGAAAAACATGATTTGTTCCTACCAGATTTAGCAAAAAAATTCGAAGAATTATCAAATTTGATAAAAAATATAATTCCAGAAAATCTTTTAGAAAACTTAAAGGAAGCACAAACCTCATTAGAAGAAATGGATTTACAATCATTACAAAAAGCATTAGAAAACATGTCTAACAATATGGCTGAAATTGAATCTGAACTCAATAGATATATAGATATATTTAAAAGATTACAAGCAGAACAAAAAATGGATGAATTAAAAAATAGATTAGAAAAATTAATTCAACAAAAAGACAAGCTTGATAGAGATATTGAAAACCTAGAATTGTCTAATAATGAATCAACTGAATCAAGAATATGGCAGGAAGAACTTCGAGGACTTGAAGAATTAAATAGTATTAACCAGGATATTGAAACTGCTTCAAAGTTAATAGAACCCTTCAGTAAAAAATCATCTGAAAATCTAGAAGAACTAAAAAATAATTCAAATTTTAATATGGCAAGCACAAACATTGAAAAAACAATATCTAGTTTACAAAATAATGACAGAAAAAATGCAAAATCTAAAAGCCAAGCATCACTCAATAATTTGCAAAATATCCAAAATGAACTATCAAAAATTCAACAAGAATTCCAAAGTGAAACTGTAGCAGAAATGGCAGAAAAACTAGAAAAAATAATGCGCGATATTCTTTTCCTATCAAAAAATCAAGAACAATTGCGATTAAAAACATTATCTCTTTCAAGAAATTCATCTCAATTAAAAGAAATGGCCTACAAGCAACAAATAATTCAGGATCAATTAAATCAAACAATAAATCAAATGGTTGATCTATCAAAAGAAACATTTTCTATCACTCCACAAATAGGAAAATCGATTGGTAAAGCAAACAATGCGATCGAACAAACTAAATCTGATATAACAAACAGAAATATTAAAAGTGCTGGCAAAAATCAAGATATAGCTATGGAGGGATTAAACTCAGCTGCTATAAATCTATTTCAAAGTATTCAACAAATGCATTCTTCTGGCTCTGCAAGCGGTTTTGAACAATTTTTGAAAATGATGCAACAAATGGCTGGCCAACAACAAGGTTTAAACCAACAAGGAAATAATTTAGGTTTGGGACAAATGTCATCAGCAGCACAACAACAAATATTCCAATCAATGCTTCAAGGTCAAAAAAATATTCAAAAATCACTTCAAAAATTAATTAAAGAAATCCAACAGTCTGGTATGCAACAAGGGCAAGGAGATTTAAAAGGCATTTCTAAAGATATAAAAGATGTTATATCAGACTTGTCAAAATATAGATACGACAGAAGAACAAAAGAAAAGCAACGTAGAATTTTATCGAGAATGTTAGATAGCCAAACTTCTTTATCACAAAGAGGGTATAAGGATGAAAGAAAATCTTTTTCTAGTGAAAATTCTATAAAATATTCAACCCCTGGGGGACTACCCGAAAACCTAGGCCAAAGACAAAGCATCGCATTAGATGCATTAAATCGATCTCTTAATGCGGGGTATACTAGAGAATACCAAACAATGATTAAAAGGTATTTTAATGCTATGAGTCAATTAAAAATTCAAAATGACATTGAATAACCTCAATTATAAAATTTTATTTTCCCTACTTTTATTGTCTTTGACGTTTAGCCAATTCTCATCATCAATTAAAACTGCAAGAATGTATGAGATAAAAAAAGATTGGGATTCTGCAATAAGTATTTATAAAAATATCATTAGTAAAAGTCCAAACAATTTTCAAGCTATAAGAAACTTAAAAAATATTTATAAAAAGAGTCAGCGCTATAAAGATGGAATTAATTTTATAGAATATTATATAATTAGAAATCCAAAAGACATTCATTTAACTATTGAACTAGGTGAATTTTATTATTTAAACGAAAATATAAAACAAGCAAAAGAAGTATGGTCTAATGGATTAAATAATTTTAAAAGAAATAAGTCTTTTTACAGAATTTTATTGTCAACTTATGATAAATATGACTTAGAAAAAGAATTATTTAGAATGATTGATAGTGGTAGAAAAGAATTTGGAAATGATTTTTTAGCTCAAGAGCTAGGAAATTATTATCAAAAAAGAAAAGATTATAAAAAAGCCATCGATGAATATGTTTTAACACTCTTGTCAAATAATGGTAGAGGCTCAACAATCTCTAGAAGAATTCTAATGATGAGTGATGATAATGAAGCAAAAAATATTATAGAAATAAAACTATTGGAAACTAGTCCAAAATATCCAGATGTTCTACTTCCTACATTAGCAGACCATTACTTTAAACATGGAGAGTATGATAACTCTTACAAGACTTATATTGATTGGGCAAACAAGGGATTTTTTGATACAAAAAAATGGCTAAGTTTTTCAAATAGTTTACGCATTGAAGGATCTTACTCTCTATCAGCAAAGGCCTATCAATTTGCTATAAAGCAAAAATTAACTGGTTACCAATTAGGAGAAGCTTTATTAGGGTTAGCTAAAACTTTTGAAGACCAAATATCGCCTATTGAAAAAAATGATGTGATTCCTTTTTTTTATAATGACAACTTATTCTTTGAAGATGCTTTCCAAGTATATTCTAAGATTTCACCTAATAATCTTCAGTCAAGTTTATCAATTTATGATTCTATTTTAGTCTCTATACCTGAATCATCATTAATAACAGAAGCACAATTTAGACTGGCAGAGATACAATATCGGATTATTGAAGATTTCGATAAAGCATCAAGTTTATATATTTCAGCACTATCCGAAAACCCCTCATTAGAATTAAAAAAGAAAATTATACTACGAATTGGTGATATTTTATTAGCAAAAGGAAATTTTAATCAATCAATATCATTTTTAGATTCTACATACAACATATTTAAAACCCCTGAAATAAAAAATAAATTAATTGAAGTGCATCTTTTTTCAGGGCAACCAGACACAGCATTATCAATAATTAATAATATGTTTTTAACTTTAGACCCTACAAACAATACATTTAATGATTTAATGGAAATAAGGGATTTAATAAATCATTATTATATAGAGACTGATAATAAGAAAGCTTTCATAGATTATTTAAAATCTGAGTTTCTTTTAAAACAAAGAAAAATTGTTGAAGCAAGCCAATTATTAGATTATATAATAAAAAATAATAAAAATATAGACTTAATACCAATGGTTTCATTAAGGAGATCAATCATATTAATGAGATTAAAAAAGTTTGATGAAGCTCTTATGCAATTAAAGTCAATTGAAACCAGTATTTACGCAGATAGAGGTATTATTATGGCGGGACAAATATATGAACAAGTTTACAATGACATACCAAAAGCGATGGAATATTATATGCTTATATTAAACGAACATTCCGATTCAGTCTATTCAGAACCAATCAGATATCATATAAGAAAATTAAAAAATATTGAAAAAATATAAATGAATAGAATAATTATACTATTAATAATATTTATAGAAAGTATTATTGCTCAAAAAATTTTAATTCCAATGGATCAAACACAAAATGACCATCTAAAAGCATACGGAATAGCATTTTATGCATTAAATAGAAATATTAATGTTGAATGGTTGCTTAATTTTCAAGGTGGTTCTTTTTTAATTGACAATCATTCTTTTATACAAGCTGAATGTAAAATAAGAGGAGTTTCTTTCCTAAAAATTGAAAATGAATTATTAGATATTTATTCTACAATAGAACAAAATAATATGGATATTGTCATACTAGAAAAAGCTCCTAAAATAGCCATATATTCTCCTCCAAATAAGCAACCTTGGGATGATGCTGTCACACTCGCTCTAACTTATGCTGAAGTTGACTATGATATATTATGGGATGAAGAAGTTTTCGACAATACTTTAGAAAAATATGATTGGCTTCATTTACATCATGAGGACTTTACTGGTCAATATGGAAAATTTTATCGCAATTACCATAATGCACCGTGGTATATCGAACAAAAAAATAGGTTTGAAGATTTAGCTAAAAAATATGATATGATAAGTGTACATGAAGAAAAAAAAGCTATTTCAAGAATTATTAAAAATTATATTTCTAATGGTGGCTTTTTATTTGCTATGTGTTCTGCTACAGATTCTTATGATATTGCACTATCATTAGAAAATATTGATGGTGTACATAGCGTATTTGATGGAACACCAATCGACAACGATATCGCAAATAAAATTGACTATTCTAAAACATTAGCATTTACAAATTTCACTATTTTCTCGGATCCAATGATTTATGAATTTTCTGATATAGATTATCCACCTAGCCATAACCCAATAACTAGAGGAGCAGAAGCAGATTATTTTTCCCTATTTGAATTTTCAGCAAAATACGATCCTGTCCCTACAATGCTGACACAAAATCATGTTCCTATAGTGAAAGGATTTATGGGGCAAACTACTGGCTTTAATAAAAATATGATTAAAAATCACGTTATTATTATGGGAGAAGATCCAGCCTCAGATCAAGCTAAATACCTACATGGTAACTATGGAAAAGGAACATATACTTTTTATGGTGGTCACGACCCTGAAGATTATCAACACTTCGTTGGTGACCCACCAACAGATTTATCTCTCCATAGAAACTCCCCTGGATATAGACTAATTCTTAATAATATTTTATTCCCTGCAGCTAGAAAAAAAGAGAAAAAAACCTAATTTCCATGTGGGAACAAAAAGAAATAACTATCGAAAATAAAAACAGAGGTTTCCATTTAATTACAAATGAAATTATCCAAAATATTCCTGAATTAAAAAAATTCTCAATCGGTCTAATACATATCTTTATAAAACATACTTCTGCCTCTTTAACGCTAAATGAGAATACAGATCAGAGTGTTAGATCTGACCTTGAATCACATTTTAACTATCTGGCCCCAGAAAGACAAAAATATTATTCACATACATTTGAAGGTGAAGATGATATGCCAGCACATATTAAATCATCCTTATTAGGAAATTCACTGATAATACCAATTAATAATGGCACTATTTCATTAGGTACATGGCAGGGTATCTATTTATGTGAACATAGAAATCAATCTAAAAAGAGAAACCTAATTATTACTATATATGGTAATTAAACTATTTTTTTTACTTCTACCCATACTTTATCTAAATCATTTGAAGAAAGATTATCTATATTTTTATTAGAATCAGCAACTTTTTTTTCTAATAATTTAAATCGTTTAATAAACTTTTTATTTGAACTTCTTAATGCATTCTCAGCAGAGATATTTAAAAATCTACTAAGATTAATTACTGTAAATAATAAGTCACCTATCTCGTCTTGTATTTTATTAAAATCGTTTTCTTTTTGAGCGATTTTTAATTCATCTATTTCTTCATCTAGTTTTTCCCAAACCTTACTAATATTATCCCAATCAAAACCAGCTAATGATGCTTTTTCTTGAATCCTTTGACAAAAAATAATCGAAGGTAAAATATTTGGAACCCCATCTAACCTAGAAGTTCTACCTTTTTCAATATGTTTTTGTTTTTCCCAATTTTGCTTACCATTATCAATTTTTGATTTTGAAAAACTATCAAAAACATGCGGGTGTCTATTAATTAATTTTTTATTTATACTATCAATTATATCATTTATAGTGAAAGTATTTTTCTCAGTTGCTATTTGAGATTGAAATATTATATGTAGCATCACATCGCCTAATTCTTCTTTCAAATTTTCATTATCTTTTTTATCAATACTATCTATAAGCTCATAAGTTTCTTCTAGAAAATATGGTATTAATGAACTTTCTGTTTGAGACTTATCCCAATTACAACCTTCAGTGCTTCTTAATTTTTTTACAATATTTATTAAGCCGATAAAATTTAATTTGATTTGCTCATCTAAATTATTATTCAAATAAATCCTCCCATTTTGTTTCATTTAATAATATTTCTTCTAAGTTAGACATTTCTTTTTTCTGTTTTGATGTATCATCCGCATAACCTAACAAATGTAAGGAACCGTGTATAATTAATCTTGCGACCTCCTTTTCATATTTTTGATTATATTTTTCAGCATTTTCTTTTGCAGTGGGCATACTAATATATATTTCACCTTCAATAGTATTATTATCTACATTCATAGGGAAGGCTATGACATCAGTCCATTGATCTTTTGAAAAAAATTCTTTTTTTAAATCACTAACATATATATCTGAAGTAAATATTATGTTAATATCATATTTTTTAATTTTTTGGTGTTTTAAAATATTTTTAACGATTGAAATACAATATTTTTTTTTAGGCACTTCATAATCAGAGTTAGAATGAATTATGATTTTTTTCATATAAAATATAGTTTCTGATAATAAATTCTAATCATCAGGGTATTCAATACGTATATGATATATTCCTCTAAGCACATGAAGCATTCCTGTGTTTCCATCTACAGTCCCCTTAATTTTATTTAATTCATCAAGAGTCAAAGGACATTCGCTAAGTTGATTATCATCAATTCTTTGTTTAATGATTTTATCAATCATAGCTTCTATTTTCATAATATCAGGATCTTTGATTGACCTAACAGCAGCTTCAATTGCTTCACATATCATAAGTATGCCTGTTTCTTTTGTATTAGGCTTTGGTCCAGGATACCTAAACTGACTTTCATCAATTTTAGTTTTATCGCCCTGTACTTCTTCTAATGCTTGCCTATAAAAATATTCAACTCTAGTAGTGCCATGATGCATTGGAATAAAATCAGATACTATTTTAGGCAACCCATATTCTTTAGCTAGCTTCAAGCCATCATTAACATGGTTCCTAATTATCTTTGCACTCATAGTAGGCTTTATAACATCATGTTTGTTATCAGCGATATACTGATTTTCAATAAAATAATCTGGCTTGACCATTTTCCCAATATCATGATAATAAGCCCCGACTCTACATAATAATGAATGAGCACCAATAGCAGTTGCGCATGCTTCAGCAAGGTTCCCGACTACAATACTATGATTAAAAGTCCCATTCGTCTCTCTTTGTGCCCTCTTTAATAATGGGCGATCATAATCCAATAATTCTATAAGAGTTAAATCAGTGGTAATCTCAAAAACCATTTCTGTTAAACCAATTATTCCGTACGTAAGAATTGGTGCTAAAAAACTATTTAATATTAATAATTGTAAATCAAAAAATATCTTTACCCATGATTGCTCCTTAAAAAGACCAATCGCAATAATTACTATTATACTAGCACCAATTAAAGCAAACATCGTGGCAAATAATTGACTCCTCTTTCTAAGCTTGCGAATATTATAAACACCAACAGTTGAAATAAATAAAGAAGATATCACAAAATCAATATTCTGGCCCATCATTAGGCCGACTAAAATAGAAACCACCACTGTTGACATAAACCCAATTCTTGCATCAAACAGTATTGTCAATGTTAATGCACCAACAGTTACTGGGACTAAATATTCTGAAAATTGAAAATAAATAATAATCAGATAAGCTAAAAACATCTGAAATAATATAATAATAGACATAAGTAATATCATTTTCCAGTCTACAAATACATCAATTCTGTACATATAAAGGAAAGTAAAAAATAAAGAAATAACAATTGATAATAGAATTATTCTCCCCAAATAATTCCAAATATTATTTAGTGGTCTCCCTGAGTTTTGATTATCAATTTCATTAGATAATGAATTCAATTTTTGAAGAACATCTTCAGTTATTCTAATATTTGCATCTACAATTAATTCTCTTTCAAGAACGACGCCTTTACTTCTAGGTACTTGTTTTATATTTTGCCTTTGGTTTGATAATGTAGTTGCTCTATCAAACAATAAGTTTGGTATCATAAATTCAACTATAATATCATATCCAATATCTGAAAATGTGTCTTCCGAATTAATTTTATTTATATATTCTTCTTTTGCTTTTATCCATGCTATTTCAAGACTATTAAAATCATATTTTTCAGTAATAATAGGAACCTGTCCTTGATTTATTTTAACTTTATTACTAATTATACTATCAATAGATATATCATAAATACCTTCCGACCATCTATTTTTACATATCTGAGAAACAATATTTTTATGAGATATCCAGTCTTTAGTTTTTCTAGGGTCATTTTCAATAGTGAAATATTTATTCCAAGATGAATCTTTTTGCGTTATGAATTGATACTTATTTTTAAAGTCATTTGAAATCATAGATAAACTAGCACTATCAGCAATAAATTCATTTTTTGCTTTTTCAGCAGTAAGATGATATTTCCTCTCATAATAAAGTTGCTTAGATTGTTTAAATCGCCAAATTGCAGATCTTAAATTATTTATAGATATAAAAAACTTATCTATGTTTGAAAGTTGATTATTAACAATATTTTTATCTCTATTAAATATAAAAGGAACTGATTTTTTCTCTATTTTTTTATCATTTTCATATTGGTTTTTTGATTTAAGAATAGGAAAAGTAAATGGAGCAATTATCGGCTCTCTAGTTATATCATTTAATTTATATGAATATTGAAGAGCTTCACCTCTTGGAAACAAAAAAGATATTAATATCACAAGAAAAAAAATAATCCCAATTTGTTTCCAATATCTATTTAAGAATGAAAATTTTTGGATAAAAAAATATTTATGAAGATTATTTTTTGTCATAATGTTTTTGAAATAATATTAAATATTTTGAGCTAGTCTATAAGCCGAGTCTTGTTCACTCAATGAGTTTAATGATTATTTATCTGCGCTTAATGTTGCCACTAAGCTGAAGCGACCAACCCGTTCATCAATTGATGCGGACAACATCTCTGAACCTATTTAGCCTTGCACCAGGAGGGGTTTACAAGCTCAATCTATTTAAAGAAAGACTGGTGGTCTCTTACACCACCTTTTCACCCTTACCTAATTTTAATTAGGCGGTTTATTTTCTGTTGCACTTTCCATATCCTTACGGATTCCCTGCGTTACAGGGCACCATGTCCTACGGTGCTCGGACTTTCCTCTCTAAACATAACTATTAATATTATGTTAGAGCAATCATTCAACTAGCTCTATAAATATAATTATTTTTTCTTACTATATACAAATCGTCCACAACTATCACATCTATGCATATCACCAGCTCTTATCTCAGATGCTAATTGAAGCGTAAGAGAAGAACCGCATCCACCACAAGAATCCCCGGCTAATGAGACAACGGCAATTCCTGACCTAGCTGATATTACTTTATTATAAATTTTAATAGTACTATCATCGATCATTACAACTTGCTGCTTACGAGATTTTTCAAGAGATTCCTTTTCTTCAGCTGTATTTGATAATGCTTCATCTAATTTTTTGCGACGAGTATCTAAATCAGTTTTTAATTCTTCAAGTTGAGTTTCATTTTCTAAAATACTTTTTTCTAAATTTTCTTTTTCTTCTATACATGTAATAATAAAAGTTTCATGCTCTTCTTTTTGATCTTTTAAATGTTCAATCTCAGTTGTAAGCGCATCATATTGTTTGTTATTAGTAACCAAAAACAATTGATCGGTTAGTTTATTTATTTTTTCTTGAATTTCTGAATTAATTGTTTCTGATTTATTTGTATTAAGATTAACATCCTTTAAACTTTTTTTCGCATTCTCAATTTTTATTTTCAAACTATTTTCTTGGTCATTTAATTCTTCGACCATCTTAGGTAAATCACCCAATAAACTGTTTAAATCTTCTAACTGAGAATCAATTTCTTGTAATTCAACAAGGTTTAATATTGACATTGTGGTTCCTATTTATAATTTATATTTGATATAATATTTTTTTAAGATTTTAATTATTAAAAATTAGTTTTTATCAAAGAACTAAGTATTTAAACTTATCTAATTAATCAATATATCTGAAATTTTAATTTTACTATTATAATATTCTATTCTATAAAACATATATTTATAAATTCACGACTTAATCCAACAACATAATTAATATTTAAACTAACTATTCTAATAATGAATTATACTGAAACAAGTTTTTTACATAGACATATTGGAGTCAAGGATTCAGAAATAAATGAAATGCTTGAACAATTGAATGTTAACTCCATTGATGAATTAATTAAAATTGTGATACCTAAAAATATTTACTCTCCACTTAATATTGATTTATTAAAAGAAAACTTATCTGAAAATGAAGTTCTAAATAAACTAAAAGAATACTCAAATAAAAATTCGATTTTTAAATCTTTCATCGGCATGGGTTATTATGGAACGATTGTCCCAAATGTAATAAAAAGAAATATATTTGAAAACCCAGGGTGGTACACACAATACACTCCATATCAAGCAGAAATTAGTCAGGGGCGTTTGGAAGCTCTATTAAATTTTCAAACATTAATATCTAATTCAACAGATCTTCCCATTGCTAATGCGTCTCTTCTTGATGAGGGAACAGCAGCCGCTGAAGCAATGACAATGTTTTTTAATACAACAAAATCCGATAAGAAAAATAAATTTTTGATTTCAAAAAACTGTCACCCTCAAACAATCGATATATTGAAAACAAGGTCTGAACCCCTAAATATTGAATTAATCATTCAAGATGAAAATGAATTCGTTTTCAATGATTCTGTTTTTGGTCTATTACTTCAATACCCATCTACGGATGGGAAACTTTACGATTATACTAATTTAATTAAAACTGCAAAAAATCATGAAATTTATACTTGCCTCGCCACAGATATTTTAGCTCTAAGCATTCTGAAAACACCAGGAGAAATGTATGCAGATGCTGCTGTTGGAAACACACAGCGATTTGGAGTCCCATTAGGATATGGTGGCCCTCATGCAGCATTTTTTGCAACAACAGAGAAATTTAAAAGAAAAATTCCTGGCAGAATAATTGGGGTTTCAAACGATACACAAGGCAATAGAGCTTTAAGAATGGCTTTACAGACTAGAGAACAGCATATTAGAAGAGAAAAAGCAACTTCCAATATATGTACCTCACAAGTTTTACTAGCAATAATGTCATCTATGTATGCTGTATACCATGGACCTCAAAATATCATAAACATAGCTCATAAAGTTAAAAACTTATGCCATCAGTTAGCCATATCACTTTCTAATGGAGGTGTTAAAATATTTCATGATAATTATTTTGATACCATACGATTCACACCTAATAATAATTGGAAAAAATTAGCTCAAAATGAAAGATTTAATTTTAGGCAATATAGTGATGGAAGTATTGGGGTTTCAATTGATGAAGAAACTACAGTAGGAGATATTTCTACAATATGTAAAATTTTTAATGTTACCAAATATAAAACAAATATCGAATATGAACTTCCTGATGAGCTTACAAGAAAATCAAATTATTTGCCTCATGATGTTTTTAATAAATATCATTCAGAAACAGAAATGCTTAGATACATACATAAACTTGAGACAAAAGATTTATCACTAAATACAAGTATGATTCCCCTGGGTTCTTGTACAATGAAATTAAATGCAACAACTGAAATGATTCCTGTAACTTGGCCAAAGTTTAGCAACATTCATCCCTTTGTGCCTTTAGAACAAACAGAAGGATACATGAAAGTGTTTAATGATCTAAAATCTTGGCTTTCAATATTAACAGGTTTTGATAACTGTTCTTTACAACCAAATTCAGGCGCTCAAGGCGAATATGCAGGCCTTTTAGTTATTAGAGCATACCATATTAATCGGGGTGAAAAACATAGGAATATATGCTTAGTTCCTGAATCTGCTCATGGTACAAATCCTGCAAGCGCAATAATGGCTGGAATGTCTGTTAAAATAATTTCATGTGACCAAAATGGAAATATAGACTTGCAAGATTTGAAAGCCAAAGCTGAATTATATTCAAAAAACCTATCAACTATAATGTTAACATACCCCTCTACTCATGGCATTTTTGAAAAAGAAATACAAGAAGCTTGCAAAACAGTTCATAATCATGGTGGGCAAGTTTATATTGATGGAGCAAACCTTAATGCTATGGTTGGAATCTGTAAACCTGGGGAATTTGGTGGAGATGTTATGCATATTAATTTACATAAAACATTTTGTATCCCTCATGGTGGTGGTGGCCCAGGTATGGGACCAATAGTTTGTAAAGAACACCTTTCTCAATTTCTACCTAGCCACCCACATTTGAAAAACAAAAATGATAATACAATCAACCCCGTTTCTTCTGCTCCTTTTGGAAGTAGTAGTATATTATTAATATCGTGGGTATATATAGCCATGCTCAATACAAAAGGGTTAACTAAAGCTACAAAAGTAGCTATTCTAAATGCTAATTATATGGCCCAAAAACTTAGCCCCCATTATGATATTCTTTTCAGAGAAAAAAATGGATTCAACGCTCACGAGTTTATTATTGATATTAGACCCATAAAGAAAGAGTTCGGTATAAGCGAAGAAGATATTGCAAAAAGACTCATGGATTATGGATATCATGCTCCAACAATGTCATGGCCTGTTCCAGGTACAATGATGATCGAACCAACAGAGAGTGAATCAAAAAATGAACTTGATCAATTTTGTGATGCGCTAATTTCTATTAAAAAGGAAATTGTAGATAGTATTAAAACTAAAGATACACCTTTAAAGAATGCTCCACATACTGCTTTACAATTAACTTCAAAAGAGTGGAGTTTTTCATATTCAAGGAGAGTGTCTGCATATCCAACTAAACATCAAAAAGATTATAAATATTGGCCAACAGTAAGCAGAATAGATAATGCATATGGTGATAGAAATCTTGTTTGCACATGCCCCTCAGTTGATGAATATAAATAGCAATGTTCAAACTATTAAAAAACAATCTCCTGAATATTCTTGATGAGACTCAGAATGAGAGAGATGAATTAAAAAAACATCCTTTATATAAATCAATAAGGACAGAAAAGCATTTACATATATTTATGGAGCATCATGTTTTTGCTGTCTGGGACTTTATGTCAGTTTTAAAATCCCTCCAAAGAGAATTTACATGTGTTCAAATACCTTGGCGACCCAAGAATAATGGTACTCTATCGAGACTATTGAATGAAATAGTTCTTGCTGAGGAATCTGATGTCGATCGATTTGGTCAACATCTTAGTCATTTCGAAATATATTACTATGCGATGAAAGAAGCTGGTGCAAACACCAAAATTATAGAAAATTTTCTAGGCCAACTTGACAACTCTGATTTACTATCATCTCTTGAAAAAAGTAATACTCCAAAAGCTGCAAAAAAATTTGTTCTTGATACCTTTAAATACATTGACCTAAATGCCCCACACCTTACAGCAACAATTTTCACATTAGGAAGAGAAGAAATAATTCCTAATATGTTTCGAGAAATCGTTCAAGACCTAAATAATAACTCTACTGGAAAATTCAAATCTTTTATTTACTATTTGGATAGACATATTGGCTTAGATGAAGATGAACATACTCCATTAGCATTAAGAATGATTAAAGAAATTTGCGGAGATGATGAATTAAAGTGGAAAGAAAGTATTGATTGTGGAAGAAATATTATTAAATCAAGAATAAAATTTTGGGATCAAATATTAGCTGAAATAAAAAAAACTAAACCTAACTAGTTGCTACAATCTCACTTTCCACATAATCTGGTTTAATATCTAAAATATGTACATTTTGTATTGTATTCCCCAAAGAAACATGTCCTCTCACTCTTGTTTTAATGTAATTATCTGTATAGCCAAATAACATGCCATTTTTACTCTTTTCTACAAGAACAGGTTTAATTTTTCCTAAAGAATTATTGTAAAAATTTGCTCTTTTTTGATCTGAAAGCTCATGTAGCAGTTTTGATCTTTTAGACCTCTCATCAACAGAAATAGAAGGTTTTATTTCTATTGCTTTGGTGTTTTCTCTTTCAGAATAAGTAAAAACATGTAAATATGATACATCTTGATTTTTCAAAAATTCGTATGTTTTAAGAAAATCTTCTTCAGATTCTGAAGGATAACCAACAATTACATCTACACCTATACATGCATCAGCATTTAAAGTTTTAATTTTATTTATTAGATTGGAGAAATCATCTACTGTATACCTCCTTCTCATAGATTTTAAAATCTTGTTTGAACCTGATTGTAAAGGTATATGGAAATGTGGCATGAATTTTTTTGAATGAAAACAAAATTCAATTATATCATCAGAAAGAAGATTCGGTTCAATAGATGAAATTCTAACTCTATCAATATCTTTTATTAAATCTATTTGTTTAATTAAATCATAAAAAGTTTCATCATTCCCTACTCCAAAATCGCCAATATTTACTCCTGTGAGTACAATTTCTTTCGTGCTAGTTTTTGATATATCTCTTACTAGTTTAATAGTTTTTTTTATTGAAGAGCTTCTGCTTTTACCCCTAGCTAAAGGAATTGTACAAAAAGTACAATAATAGTCACAGCCATCTTGCACTTTTAAAAATGCTCTAGTTCGATCATTATTTGAATAGGAAGGATTAAAGATTTTTGCGTTTTTTATGTTTTCATTGAGCAATAATTTTTTATTACCTAAAATATTAATTTCATCTAAATGCTTTAGAAGATCAAATTTATCAGTTGCTCCTAAAACCAAATTAACATCCTCAAGTTCGATTAATTCTTTAGGTTTTAATTGGGCATAACAACCGATTAATGCAATAAAAGCATTTGGATTTAATCTCTTACTTCTTCTAACAAGTTTACGAGTCTCCTTATTTGCATTTTCCGTTACAGAACAAGTGTTAAAAACATAAATATCAGCAAAGTCTTTAGAATTAACATTCTCATAACCAAATTTCAAAGAATCTCTTGCTAAAGTTGACGTTTCAGAGAAGTTTAACTTGCAGCCTAATGTATGAAAAGCTATCTTTTTTGCAGGTGTTCCCATGTTTTAATTTTTTTAAAATATCTTTCGTTTTAAGAAAATATTGATACCTAAATTTATAAGCTTATTATTTTTAATAGTAAAGGATTTATGTAGGTATGAATGAAAATTTAAAAAGTGTAATAACATGTGACCTTGATGGAAAAATCGAAACCTTTAGCGAAGGAGCACAACAATTATTTGGATACACCGAAAATGAAATTATTGGTAAAAGTAGAGTAAGTGATTTTAGTTCTGGTCAAATAGTACTTGGCCATGTAGTTAATTGGTTAGCAGAATCTGTAGAAAAAGGTAAGTGGGAAGGTGAAACGGTCTTTCTTCATAAAGATGGCCATGAAATGCCCTGCAAGATTAAAATCACACCAACAAAAGACAAAGAAGGTAATCACATAGGCTATTGTGGCGTTACTTCACCACTAAAAGATAAAACCCCAGATGAGGTTCGCCCAAAAATTAGTTTTACAACTAAATTATTTAGCTGGATGGTAATCATGAGACTTCCTTTTTTAACAGCGACAATCGTTCCAATTCTTTTAGGAGCAGCTGTTGCAAGTAAATTTGTACCTATCGATTGGTTTTATTTTACTTTAACAATGCTCGCAGGTTTCTTCTTACACATAGGAACTAATACATCTAATGATTATTATGATCATACTAGCGGAACTGATGAAGCAAATTATAATTATATGGTTCCTTTTTCTGGAGGAAGTCGAAGCATCCAAATGGGTCTTATTACACCTGAGGGAATGTTAAATACCGCCATTGTAACATTTACACTCAGCGCTATTGTAGGTATACCATTAATTTATAAAGGTGGAATCAACATTCTTTATCTAGGGATAATTGGATTCTTATCAGGCTTATTTTATACTGCTCCACCATTTCGTTTTGCTTCCAGAAAAGGTCTAGGAGAGCTTTTAATCGGACTAAATTTCGGATCATTAATGGTTGTAGGTAGCTTTTTAGTACAATGTAGTGAAAATCCAGAGGCTCTAGCTCATTTAAATGACGCTATATTAGCAGGTATTCCAATCGGCTTCTTAGTAGCTGCAATAGTATTTGTTAATCAATTTCCTGATCATGACGGTGACAAAGCTACGGGAAAAAATAATCTGGTCGTCGTTTTTGGACCAGAAAAAGCTAGGATAGGATATGTTGCTCTCATTATTGGCGCTTTCATAAGTATAATTGCTTTAGTTTGGACGAACCCAGTAACATTTCCAACATTGTCTTTAATATCTTTAATTACTTCGATATACAGTGTATTTACAATAAAAACACTATACAAACACTATGATAATAGATTATTACAGCCTGCAAACGCAGGAACTATTGGATTACATTTCTTAACGGGCCTATTTTTCTGTGCCGGAATATGGCTAGGATAAATAAATTCATCTAACTTTGGAGTATAATATGAACAAAAATGAGTTTTTAAATATTGTTGAAGAAAAAATTGAAAAGCATCATCTGTTGAACCACTCTTTCTACAAAGCTTGGAATGCTGGTGAATTGAATAGAACAGTAATTCAAGAATATGCCGCTCAATATTTTAAACATGTTTCAGCTTTTCCTAGATATTTATCTTCAATTCATTCAAATTGCGATAATATATCTATAAGACAAGAAATTCTTGAAAATCTTATCGATGAAGAGCGTGGAGAGGAAAATCATCCTGAATTATGGATGCGGTTTGCAGAAGGCATGGGTAAAAATCGATCCGATGTTAAAAATACAACCGCAATAGAAGAAACTAAAAATCTTGTAAGTAATTTTATGAAATTATCTAAAGATGAAAGATTTCATATGGGATTCAGTGCTCTATATTGCTATGAGTCAATGGTTCCTGAAATCGCAGAAAATAAAATTGATGGTCTGAAAAAATATTATGGCGCAAAAAAAGGAGATGAAACTTTAAAGTTTTTTGAGGTACACCAGTCTGCTGATATCATTCATAGGCAAGTCATTAAAGAACTATTAGGACAGGTATGTGATACTAAAATCAAAAAAGAAGAAGCCTTAGATGCAATAGATTTAGCTTTATCTTCTTTAAATAATTTTTTATCAGGTATTGAAAGAGTTTACTGCTAATTAATAATTATGAACGCCGTTCTATGTCTGTTCGGCGTTCATCTTTTCGCCTTTCTCCGTTACTGCGTCTATCTTCTCCAACTTCAAGTGATTTTATCCTTCTATCGTCACTTCTTCTATTATCACTTCTTCTATCATCATTATGAGTTCTTTTTTCAGACATGATTATCCTTATAAATATTAAAATAATGCCCGATAATTAATATCGGGCATTATTACATATTTTTATTTAATTAAATTAACCTTTAAAGTCAACAAACAGAGTTGACTCTGTTTTTACCAAACTGACTTTATCCTCCATATCAAGGGCACTACATGCTTGCTCAATCATTTTCATTTCATTTTCATGAATGAACTGATCTGCTCTAGCAATATAAGCAAGGTTCTTTATCACTTTATAGCGATCATCATCTGATGAAAACATTTCTTTAATCGCATTAAGTGAAGATCCATATTGATCAAAACGTGAAGATTCATCGCCTAAAGAAATGAATTTATCAATTACTTCCTTTTCAACCTGGTGATACTCATCATCTCCCATATCAGGAAGCATAACTTGCACATTCCCTCGCATTGCTTCTTTTTCAGACTCATCAACTTCTCCATCTGCTAGGAAAGAAACACAAACAAATGCAAATACTAGGTCATGACTATTTGTCCAATCTGACATAATTACCTCGTAATAATTAATTTATATTAATGGTTCACAATTACTTCTTCTAACTCTGCCTGAGTCTGTGAACCGCTAACTCTGACTGAGCGACAATGAAGTTATCATCTGTTAGTGTGAAGGTCAACTAAAACTCAATAAAATAGATTTTTTCTATTTCTTACATATTAAAACATATTTTAGTTTAATTTTTATTCTTGGATATTGAAAAACATATTTCATAATCGTATCTTTATTTACATAGTTTGAGCAATTAGGAAAGTATGAACAATCAATTAACTATTTTTTTTGCAAGCATTTTAAATATTATTAACAAAAACAGATCATTTGCATCTTTACTGATTGTGTTTTTTGGTGTCCTTTGCACTGATATTCTTTTTCATTATTTTTATCCAGAAATAATTCTACAAATTGAATATTTATTTGGACTAGGAGAAGAAACTCATGGTGCTGTAGACTTAACTTTTGCGCCAGAGATCTGGGGTGGTGTTCTTGCAACTGTGTTGGGAACACTTATAATAGTCATAGCAATCGCTGCTGAGTCTACACCTAAGCTTATGGACCTATTTGTAAAAGATTGGGTTAGCCTTCTTTTCATTTGGTTTTTAATCCTTGCCTCAATCCACGCAACAATAATAATGTACTACTTTGGACCAATGGAGAGATTATCTAGTGTTATTCTTAATACTTATATTTATCTACCAGTATCATCAATGCTATCACTTCCTTATATATTTTATATACTTTTATACTCAAAAACAGACAATGTAATTAAGAAACTATATTCACTTAATATTGATGATATAAATAGATTAAAAAATAAATCCATTCATATATCAATGAGAGACAATAAAGTTATAGAACATTATCAATATCAGCTTATGTCAACCATTGATCAATTTGATGATTTATTAGAATACATCTCATTTAAAGAAGCCCAAACAGAAATTATCCGTAGAGTTGGAGATACTGTTAGATCTTATATGAAAAATAAAGAATATTATGACCCCACCTTTTTTTCAGCGACTAATACAATTCGTAATAACCCGACATTCAGAACATATGTAGAACATCAATATAAAGATCTTGAAGAAAGAAAAACTTTTTATGAAGTAAAATCATTTAAAATGATGGGCAATGCATATATAAGAAAAATGGAAAATGGAGAATATGAACTAGCTTCATTAATTGCTAGTGAAATTTCATCTATTGGACTCTTAGCACTGGAACTCAAGCAAGAAAGTCTAATTACCGATATCAATATTAGATTTAATACTTTTATGAGATTTGCAATCAAACACGCAGTAAGAAATAATGAGCCTAGAAATTTATATAATCTAGCCTTTCATTATTCAGCTTTATTAAAAGGGTATGTAGACAATAATAAAAGAGATTTACTAAAGCAGGGTTATTTTTATTTTAAGTTTTATAGTAATGAAATCTATAAACAAGCAGCAAACAACCCTTCTTTGTATTTTATAGTGGATGTTCTAACAACAGAATTAAAAAAAATATCTATTTTAATTTCAGAAAATGATTGGGATAATGAGCTCCAAGAGCATTTATTAAAAGAAATATTACAACTTGATAATCCGCCTGATTACCCAAAAGATAATCTAGATCAAAGTGTAAATAATGGCGTCCGCGTTTTACAAATTGGATTAGCATTGCATTATATTAAAATCAACAATACTGATTTTGCTGAAACTATTGTTTCTGACGTTCTAGATGATTTAGCATATTTTGATAATCAAACTTATCTTAATCTAATGGAAGGCTTATACAATAGAATAAAATTTAGTGGACCAACATTTTGGGAAGATACAGATCGTGGGAATACAAATATTTATTATTCTCCTGACAGTGATAAAATAGATGATTTTAAAAAAATATTGTCATCTCAAATGAAAAACCGATTAGCAAAACTTGACCGAGATGTACAATTCTTAAGATTAGAATTAGATAAATTAAAATCTAAAAAAGATCAAACTGCCGATGAAAAAACAAAAATAAATGAATTAGAAGTAAAAATTAATACTCGTAGAAAAACATTCTTTATAAATTAATTATCTAGTCAAAGCAAAAAAGAAAGCTTGAGTAAGATTAGAAATATCTTGCGTAGCTGTTGCAAGATTATTAACAGCTGATTTAGCAACCTCAAAATAAACGGGCCCACCAATAGATGGGTTTTCATCAACAATTTTTGAAAAATCCTCTAAGCTTAATATTCCATAATCAATCTCTGTCATGGCAGTAACATGCGATGTCCTTTTTGCATCATCAAGAACGAGTGAAAACTCACCAATTCCAAAAGCAGGAGCCTTAACAATAGATACTGTAGGTTCAGATATTGGAGAAGTTGACGGAGCCGGATCAGTAGTTTCTAATCTAATAATTGATTTAGTTGACATTGTAAAGCCACTAGAAGTTTTAACCATCATATTTTTCGATACTTCTACTTGCCCCTTAAAAATAAGTAACATTGTGTCTCCTGTCTCACCTTCTTTTAATAAAATTGTCCCAGGAGAGCATTGTTTTTGTTCTACAGCTTTTGCTATTTCAGAACAAAAATTTTCTGGTACATTGCTAAAATAATTTATTTTTTGAATCTGCTTTGCACTTACACTCATATATCTACCTCAACACCAATGCTTTATGTTTTCCATCAATTATATATTCATCGTCTGGGTTAATTTCAACAATCACATGTTCATCACTAGATAGTTTTATACCTGCACTATCTAGCTGCTCTTTAATCATATCTCTAATTATTGGACTACCACTCTCACCCATTTGATCTTCTAGACTGAACCCTGCTTTTTTTATAGCATAACCAACAAGTAACCACTTATGTTTAAATTTATAATAGGCAGACACTTTATTATGTGTCAAACCAACTAAACCTTTAGGTATGGATACAACCTGAATTCCTTTATCCTGCTCTTCTTGCGTTATTAATTCATCAAATAATTGAGGAACACCAGGGTCTGTCACATGCTTTGCTAACATGTGCGGAATATGATCATCTGGAAATACAATTTCATTTACATTTGCCCTATGTAAATGAGAAATATATTCTTCATCAAGTATATAAGCTACAACTTGTATATCTTCTAAAATTGATTTTGCAGTCAATGCAGTTAATACTGTTTTATCTTCATCAGGTTTCTCATTAGGTAAGAGACCAGAATCATCAGGTACAATCATAAAAGTTCCACATTCCTCAATAAAGGCCTTTTTCAATACACCTTCTTGCGTAAAGTTTTCTGATAAATGAGTAATGTCTAAACGGTCAAACCCTGATACAGCTCGTTTTACAACTTCAGCTTCTGTTTCATTAATAAGAATAACAACTGAAGTTGAATCTTCATTTGCTTCTATCAACCTTAATGCTGACTGTACTGCTGAGTTCCATCCCGCAATAATTAAATGCCCATGATATTTAGTCTCATCCAATGTATCATCTCCTTTCAATCGTGCTGCAACTAATACCGAAGAAACAGCACCTGTAAGCATTGTTACAATGCCCAAGTTTAAAATCATTATAATTATAGTTAAAAATTTTCCTAAATGAGTTTCAGGACTAACATCTCCATAACCAACAGTGGTAAATGTCACAACTGCCCACCAAAATGTATGGAAAAATGTATCTACCCAGTTTGGTTCTGATCCACCAAACATAAATCCATCTCCAACATCATCTTTCACACTACTACTAAACAAAGGATATTCAATTATCGTTAATATTGTAGTCGCAATAAAAACTGCCGCTAGACCCCATAAAGCATAACGAAATAATTCGTTCAATTGATAATAATCAATTAATTTTGTAAAAAAAGTATTTTGCGAAGAACTACTCCGCTTTTTATTATGACTCTCTTCTTGGCTCTCCTCGGCACTAGCGACAACTTCATCAACTAATGATTGGTGTAATTCATCATACAAAGTCTGATTTGCATGAATATTTTTATCTATATCATCAATAGACGAAGAATTTGTTTTTATTTTTTTATTCGTATCCACTAGCTTAAATATATTTATTCTTTAATCTAGAAAGAAAGAAAATGTGTTAACTCTCATAATCCTATTTATAATATTTTTTAAATAAATTTTCTACATTATTTGTAGTTATTGGTTTAGATAGTTCCATATAAAAAGCAAGGAACCACATAACGAATATCCCAAAAAAAAGAAAACATAATTGCCACACCCATAAAGAAGGTAATCCAAAAGGATGCCACGTTAATGGATCATTAGGATTAGAAAAAATGCTATTGCCGATAGTTGCAAATGGGCCAAAACCAAATAAAAACCAAATAAAAACTATTGCCCACGCGAATGGAATTAATTTTCTTTTTTCATTCGGCACTCCAGCAATCTCTTTTAAGAAAGCATGCTTTTTTTTCCTTACTTTAATTATATCTTCATTATCTGGGAAAAAATATGATCCAGCTATAGTAAAAATTGCATTAAAAAATATGCCCCATCCCGCAGAATGAATTGTAAGTGGATATGTGCCCCAAGGTAGAGGAAATAAACCAGACATTTTATCCGTTAACGTAACAGCTAAAAGCCCACTTATTAAACCAAGTATAACCCCTTTCCTAGAGATCCAGCTACAATAGAGATTCCCAATTAGTGCTGGATACATTTGAAATCCATATGCAACAGCAAGACCACCAAGCATAACCAATGCATCAGTCGAGATTATAGCTACGACTAAAGCTGCTATAGCTATAATAGCTACAAATATTCTCCCAATTAATTTTTGAAGTGATTCACTTGCGTTCCTATTATAATATTTTTTATATATATCTTTAGTTATCATAGCGCTAAAAGTAGACATATAGGCTGCACCCGTGCTTTGCATAGCCGCTAGAGCACATACTGCAAGAAGGCCAACAAGCCATGGAGAAGTCTCTGACATTAAATTAATTAAATTAGGAACTAGATTACTATCAGATATATTTTTAAAAACACCATTTAATACTAGTACTTCTGCTCCCATACCTTGAATAATTGTAAAGGTAAATAATATAATTCCAATTACCAATGATGATGCAATAACTTGTTGCCACCTAAATGGTATAGAGGTTTTATTCGCATAGGCCCACATAGAGAATGCTGGTGAAGACTGTATCCCCATAAGTGCAAACATATATGTCATGCACATCATTCCTGTCCAGATTCCACCAGTCGCTTTAGACCCAGATGCTACTAGCTGAATAGAACCTGGCATAGAAACTCTATTAGAAAATCCATCAATAGTTAGTCTCTTGCCCAGCATAATATCATTTTTGACTAAATCACCAATTCCTTGAGTAAATAAACTCCAACTACCAATCCAAGATATGGTAATAATCCCAAGAATAATAATTCCAAGAGCAAGTAATACTGCTTGAGCACAATCAACATAAGCAACAGACTTTAAACCTCCAGAAGCAACATATATTACCACAACAGCAGATAATAAAATCATACCTGCATTCGTTGATATCAATCCATCAGTTAACACGTTAAACAATGACCCAGATGCACGAAGTTGTATTCCCAAATATGGGACTGAAAATAGAAAAGCGACTAATACTGTTAGCCACCCAATAACTTTGCCTCCGTAATAATCTGAATACATTTCACCTGGTGTTATATAATTAAATACTCTGCCAAGAACCCATTGTCTTCTTAAAAATAAAACCCCCGTGAAAGGAATTGTTAAAGCATAAAAAGAAGCGAAAGCATATGGTAATCCATCTGTAAGAATTTTCCCAGGATGGCCTACAAAAGTCCACCCAGAAAAACTAGTAGCGGTAGCTGCAAGAACAAACACCCAAGTACCGATAGACCTACCCGCAACAAAATAATCCTCAGAAGTTTTAGATGAAAGCGCGCCTTTAATACCCCAAAAAATACAATAAGTCCAATACAGACCAACAAAAGAAAATAACCAATATAATTTGCTATCCATATTTATTATTTTATAATCCTACTTAGCTAAAGCACCCATTGGATCCCATGGAGGCAATAGCTGAGCTTTTTGTTTATCATATGCATCAATTAATTCAGAAGTTAAATATTTTTTACTTACCACAACTTCATATAAATACTCATCGAACCATTCATCTGACATTATATAATATCCTTTTTCACCATTTCTTTCACCCCAACTATTTTCCACTCTCCATTTTTTAGCGTTCCCCTTTGAATCTAAATCAACACCAGTAAATAACATTGCATGCGTCATTTTACTTTCACCATATTCTAATCTATTTGCTTTATTTAATGAAAATTCTGTTCCATAAAATAAACTAAAATCAAATAAATCTGTGTCCATCACTCCATGCGTTCTATGTAAATATTTTCCAACATCACAACCAAACCAAACTGGGTCATTATTTTTTATAGACTCTATCGCAGCAGTTTTTAAAACCTCTATTTCAATATTTAAATACCTTATTGGATTACCCTCTACAACATTTCCAAGGAACTCTACGCTATACACTTTTTTATATTCCTTATCTGACATTGGACAATTAATAAGACAAACTAAATCATTTAAATCAATACCAACGTGATCTTGAAAAAAACTTAATGGAGTTAAATTCTCAAAACGATGAAATTTCTTCTTTTTATCTCTTATTTGCCAAGTAAATGACTTAGGTGGCTCACCAAGATGAATAACTAACATTTTATATATAGTTGATAACATTTTATTTTTAAATTTTGAAATTTCTTCTTTACTAATTTTTTTATTAATTAAATCTCTTAATTCCTTAGCAAACTCTCTCAACTTTCTAGTAATCATTCTATTCATTCTCATTGATTTTCCAGATTGGTATGTCTCAGGCATTTCTGATTTAGGAACGACACCATACTTGTTAATTAAATTAACCCACATATCCCACTGGCCTCCATCTTGTATCGGATTATTTAATAAATGCATTACAAGCCTACTATTCCATTTTTTATCAACAGTCTCAATAATACTATTCAAAAAATAATTTGATTTTTCTAGTTTATCCCAAAACATAAAATATGTTTGCGAAAACTCAAAATTTGTAAGATTGTGTTTTCTACCTAAGTATACTCTAAACAAGTTTAATCCTGCATAACCCCAACAACGACCACTAGATTTTTGATTCGTAATTTTCATTTCACCAGTAATCTGGTGAGAGAAAGTATGATCAATCTTTCTATATTTATCCCAATCCATTGTAAGGTTTGTTATTTCATTATGCGTAGCGGCGTTCCGAGATAATTTAAGTACCGGATCTGAATTAATATTTTTTTGATATGATTTAATCATATCTAATGATATAGTTTTATTCATAATAGTTATCCTTTTATTTAAAACTCATAATAGTAATAATACACAAAATAAAATATATTGTGATGTCAGCTGCCCCAACATAATCTTTTGCAATTCGTTGCCCAAATAACAATAATAGCAATACAATAGCACAAAGAATTAATCCAAAAAAAATAAAGACTGAGCTTCTATAAATCAGACTATTAAAACATCCCAAAAAACAGACCGTTGCTGTAGCTAACTCTAGCATTGTTAACATTGTTAACATTAATGCAGTAACACCTTGTAGTGGAGTTTTGTTAAAATGATCTTTAAAAAAAGAAACGTTACCATCTCTATCTATAATTTTATCTATACCAGATTGGAAAAATACTATAGAAAAAAATATTGAAACTAAAATCTGAACAACTTCTATAACGCTATGATTCAACAGCTGCATATTAATACTAATCTACAAAATCCTTTATCTTACCACGAACATAATCTCTTAGCTCATTAATTGACATATCTGCATATAAATCAAAACTAATAACATTTGAAAAGTGGATATTAATCTTGCCAGGAGATAAACGCCAATCTGATTTTCTTTTTGCTTCATAAGAACCATTAATAATTATAGGGACAATATTAATTCCTGTATTTTTTGCTATATGAAAAGCGCCTTTTTTGAATTCACCTAATTTACCATCTATAGACCTAGTGCCTTCTGGAGCTATTAAAAATGAAACCTTATTTTTTAAAATTTCTTTTTCTACTTTTTTTAAACTACCTACTGCTTTTACTGTATTTAGTCTGTCAATAGGTACAATCCCATAAAACTTTGCAACATCACCCCATAGAGGGTATTTAAATTGCTCATACTTAGCTATTGCAGTCACATAATGTTTAATATATTGACCAATTACAAAATGATCAAAAAGAGATTCATGATTTATAATATATAAAAATGGCCCATTCTTTGGATCAGGAATGTCTCCACTTTGTTTTACTATTTGGCCACCCAATAAACAAAATAAATAAGACATCGGTCTTAAGAAATAATGATAATATTTTTTATTAACTAATATTATATAAAATAAGAAAATCGGAAGTATAATGATTAGATATATAAACCATATTGGCCAAAGCACTATAGAAATAATTGTTCTATATAGTCCAATAATCATATTTAAATAAAGAAAATATTTTATGATTAACCTTATGAAAAGGGTAATCTTTAATTTCAGATTTTTTAATCCATTTATATGTCTTTTGAGATTTTGTTATACCACTATATTTTATACAATCAAATAAAACTAAATTCATATTGAAATGTGAATATGAATGTTTAATTACTCCTAATTTTTTTTTTATCTTAATACTAAGCTGATAATGTTTAATAATATAATTTTCTAATTCATTTTTTGAGGTTTTTACTGAATTGATTTTTTTATTTGGTATTTCCCATAGCCCAGAAAGCATTTTTTCATTTCTTTTCTGAATTAAAACTTTATCTTTATCCCTGATAACTCCACCAACAAATGTATAATTAGGGATACTTTTCTTTCTTATATAACTTGGATAATTAAGAGGGTTACCGCTCTTATATGCAATACATAATGTATTAATAGGACATCCAATGCATTTTGGTTTTTTAGGAGTGCAAATACATGCCCCTAATTCCATCAGTGCTTCATTAAAATCGCCAGGCCTATTTTTATCTAACCATTTTTTTAAAGTCTGTTTAATTAAATTAATATTATATTTTGACAATTTTCGTCTACCAATGACTCTAGCCATTACACGCTTCACATTCCCGTCTAAAACAATAAATGGCTTATTAAAAGCAATTGAAAGAACTGCCCCCGCAGTATATTCTCCAACTCCTGGTAATCCAATAAAGGCATTCCAAGATTGCGGTATTTTTGAATTAAAATTTTCACATAAAATTTTTGCAGCTTTATGAAAATTTCTACATCTCGCGTAATATCCCAACCCTTCCCATGATTTTAATAGTACATCTTCCTCAGCTTTTGCTACCGACATAACATCAGGAAATTTTTTTATCCAATTATTATAATAAGGAATGACCGTTTCTACTTTAGTTTGCTGTAACATTATTTCAGAAACCCATATATTATATGGGTTTTTATTTTTACGAAATGGAAGGTCTCTTTTTACTATATCAAACCAATTCAATATTGATGTTGATATTTTCATTTATATAAATTTATTTTTTTAAAAATATTTTTTTTAATGTCCATTGAAATAAAGATAATGAATCAAAAAGATTGTCTTTTTTATTTTCATTAATATTTATATATATTTTTTTACCAATAGCATCTAATTTTTTATCAATGTTCTGCTGAACTTCAATACCACTTTTTGTTAGAAAAACCTTGATTGCCCTTTGATCTCTTTTACTCTTTTTTCTCTTTACCCAATCTTTATTCTCTAGCCTTATCACTAGCCTAGTGACAGTACTATTATCTAAACCTAGCAATAAAGATAATTCAGACATCTCTATCCCATCATTAGGTATTGATATTATTGCCAAAGTTTGACTATAAGTCAAATCCTCAGTAGATAATTCCACTCTAAATAATCTTTGTAAATCAATTAAAAATGACGATAAAAACTCACCATAATTCATAGTTGTATATTACAAATATATTAATATGATAAAAAGTTTAGTATTTAGGTAGCGATAATAATAATCTAGCATGATTTATATAAATAGAATCTAATATTTCTCTTTTTTCTTTTGAAATCATATGGCCTACACTTTGATAGTGGTCAAGTTTAATTGGCTCAAATGTATACCATTGGCCTTGCATAAGGGGATCAGTTTCTACATATGAGACAATAGGATCAGGACCATTTTGTCCTGTAGTTGGACCCATCATTGACCTTGTATTAACAATTCCATCATTTTCCCACCAAGTTGAATCTGTTTCATTCCCATCTTTTTTAAATATTATCTTTGATCCCAATAACTTCGCCCTTGAACGAATAAGTAAGAAAACATCTTTATCAGGGACATGATACCCTGTTCTATTATCTTTTCTTGTCGCAGAAAAATTATAAGAGAAATAATATATATCTGGACTTGCATTCAAAAATCCATTTAATTCTGCAGCACCATCTAAACTTAAATCCCAAGAACTAATATTTTTTGTTTCCCAGGCTTTATGCTTTCTCATTCTTTGCACATAGTTAGACCATGTTTCATCTAAAGCTCTATTTATATTCCACTGACTTAAATCAAAATTATAAAAATTGGTTCCTACTACCCCTGCCAGACCAATAAAATATTGTACAAAAGGAAAAGTTTTTGTTACAATATCTGCTAAAGTGCTTCCATCATGAGGTGTTGCTAAAGATGTTATACTAGCTATCCATCCTTTTCTAGCTAATCCCAATAGATCAGAGTTTTCTTTTATATTAAGTGAATCATTTTCTAAAATTTCAGTTTCCAATAAAAATTGCAACATTCGAGCAGTCTGCCCACCCATACTATGCCCGATTAAATGTACAGGGTGATTTTTATCCCATTGAGGATATAAACCATCATACCTTTTGTCAGGCGGTTTTTGAATTAAATCATATTTATTAGAATGTTTAAACCCATAATCTATTTGACCGCCTTTTAATTGATAATAAACCTCTATCGCACGATCCCAATTAGATGATATTGGTCCAATTGAAACATTATAAACTATAAAACCATTCTCTTCATACATTTTTTGAATATCTTTATATCCGCCCCAATAGCGATAATTGCCCATTTCATCATTACCCCACCCAAAAAAACCATGAATTAAAACAATTGGATAATCATTTTGTGAAAATAATACTCGTATAAAAAAACTAAGGAAAAAAAAACGTTTCATTATAAAAACTAAAAATTAATACTCAAATCTAATCCATTGGTCCAGCCGCCTGTACCATAAAAATACAATCCATAACTAACTGCTATTTCTTTATTTATATAATTAATCCCAACCCCACTAGAACCTAAAATAGTATTAATCACACTTTGATTTATATTTTGACTATATTTTCTTGTTGATGTTCCCAAACTTAAAGTAAAATTTTTTGAAATAGAAAAAATCCCGCTAATAAAATAATCTTTAATATTAGAGCTATTAATTATTAAATAATCTATTGAAATTTTTAATGGGAGATAAGCTAATTGCTTATAAATTCCTAAATTATATTTTATAGAAGAATTTTCATCAGAATTATTAATTGAATTCTCAATTAATAATATATCATTTGTTGAAAAACCAATATCTATTTTATATTTTTTTATCTCCCATATTAAACCTAATGAACAATAATATTGGGTTAGATTATAATCTTCTAAACTTGATGATAATAATTGATTGTTTATGCCATAACGAATTGGGAATCTTTTTAATAAACCTGAATAACCTATTCTAAACCATGTATCACTTGCAGTATAATTATTAGTTGGGATTGCATGCTCATCAAACCCTTGAAACGTTCCATAAGATAAATGATTAATTCCAGCTGTTATTAATTTATCCACCTTAGGAATTGAAAGAGCCACAGACTGTGCTTGGATACCTGCTGGATATAAAATAAATGAGGTGGAAAATCTTCTCCCTAATAAACTGTTTGCTGCATTCCCTGATCTAGAAGTTGGCGTTATAATTAAACTACCTCCACCAGCCTGCGCTAATTTTGAAGCAGAAAACCAAGAAAACAAGCTTGGAGAAACTGTTTCTGCTCTTAAAGAAAAAAATAAAATAAAATAAAATATTTTTTTCATATCATTGATATTGGATCAACATGAATATTGATTTTATTTGAACCATTGCTAGAGTTATTGTTTTTTATAAAATTATCATTAATAAATAAATGTAATTTTTCTCCATTCGAATCATATTTCTTTAAAGATTTTAATACTAATTGATACCTATAATTATTTTTTATTTTTTCTTTAAAACATGCTGCTGGTCCCAATATTTCTAATCCTTTAAACTTACTTAATAAATTACGCCTAATTTTATTTGATAAAGACAGCACAGACTTAGATTTAGGACCTATAAATTCAATTTTGGTTATCCAACTATAAGGAGGATATTTCAAGATAAATCTATCTTCTAACATAGTCTTATAGTATTCATTTAAATCTAATTTTGCAGCTGCTTTAATTACTGGGTTTTCACTATCATATGTCTGAATAATCACTTGCCCTTCTTTTTCTCCTCTTCCAGACCTCCCCGCTGCTTGATAAATTAATTGAAAAATTCTTTCACTTGATCGAAAGTCCGGCATATGCAAGCCTAAATCAGCATTAATTATTCCAACTAAAGTTATATCAGGAAAATCTAAACCCTTTGCAATCATTTGAGTCCCAATTAGAATATCTATTTCACCATCATAAAAAGACTGCAATATAGTAACCATATCTAATTTACCTTTGACACTATCATGGTCAACTCTTGAGATACGAGCTTGTGGAAAAGTTTTTTGCAATATATTTTCAACTTTTTGAGTTCCAGTACCCATATAAAAAAGATTACTACTTTGACAATTTTTGCAATTATCAAATGATTTAAACTCAATATAACCACATAAATGACATTTAAGGTTGTTATCATATTTATGATAAGTAAGAGGTGTTTTACAAGCTAAACACATTGCCATTTCACCACAATCCGAACATTTTACAGAAGGTGAAAATCCTCTCCTGTTTTGAATCAATAACACTTGTTCATTTTTATTGATTTTATTTTCAATCTTATCCAATAAAGAACCTGATATTACTATATTTTGTTTTCCTGTCTCTTCACTTTCTTTTATTAAATCGACAACTTTCACCGTAGGATATATTGCTTTTCCATATCTATTTGGTAAACTCAAATAATTATACTTATTAATCTTGTAATTATGATAACTTTCTAAACTAGGGGTAGCACTTGATAAAACTATATTGACGTTCTCAATTTTCGCACGCATAATGGCTACATCCCTTGCATGGTATCTTGGAGATGGCGAATCTTGTTTATATGAAGAGTCATGCTCTTCATCAACGATAATTAAGCCTAAATTTTTCAATGGCGTAAATATTGCACTCCTAGCACCTATGACTATTTTACAATCTCCATTGTTAATCTTTAACCATGTTGAAGAACGTTGAGCTTTAGTTAGTTTTGAATGCCACAAAGTAGTTAAGCTACCAAAAACAGATTTAAAACGACCTGCAATCTGAGGTGTTAAAGAAATTTCAGGTATTAAAATAAGAGCCGTTTTACCTTGACCAACAACCCTTTTTATTATTTCAATGAATACTTCTGTCTTACCACTCCCTGTTACCCCATGCAATAAATGAGTTTTGAATTTTTCATTATCAATTGATTTAGTTAGTTCATTTATTACCCTATTTTGATCCGAATTATATTGAATATTTTTTTTTTCTGAATGAAGTGAAAAATCATTTGTGATAGACTTTTTATCCTTTTTTAATATTTTAATTAATTTTTTTAATTCAAGAGATCTGCAAATTGAAAGAGGGTTAGAACAAATACTTTTTAATAATGATACTTTCAATAATAAAGGAGAAGCTTTCTTAATATTTTTATATACTTGGAACTGTTTTGGGGCATTTTTTTTTAAGTCTTTAATTTGATTTTTATTTTCAGAAGGAATATACTGAGCATACCAACTCATTTGAGGCTTATATTTATTAGAAATATTAATTGATAAAGCTGAATTAAACACTTTCCCAATAGGGACTATATAATAATAACTAATCCATTCTATTAATGCCCACAATTCTTTTGTAAATACTGGTGAATCATCAATTATATCTATAATGTTTTTAATATCACCATCATAAGATGTACTTCTTTTTAATGATATAATAATACCAGATAATGAACGATTACCAAGTGGAACTTGAACACGTAATCCAACCTGGGCAATGGAATTTAAATTACTAGGGACTTTATATGTAAAAGATTGAAATGTAGATATAGAAAGCGCAACTTCAGCAAACATTATATATAGATATTAAAGATTAACCTTTAATTACATATAGTTTTACATCAGATGTAATATCTTTTGCTATTTTTACATTAACATGGAAAATGCCTAAAGCTTTAATAGGCTCTTTAATGAATATCTGGTTTTTATCTAATTCAAAGCCTTTTTCTATTAATTCATTATGAATATCTTTATTGGTAATTGAGCCAAACATTTTTTCCTCTTCGCCAACTTTTACCTCAATAGTAAGTTCAACATTACTTAATTTTTTAGCTAAAAGCTCTAGTGCTTGATTTTCCCTTTCTAACTTAATACCAGCCGTTTTCTTTTTCTCTTTCGCGATTGCTACATTCCTACTTGAAGCTCTAAGTGCCAACCCCTGAGGTATTAATTTATTCCTTGCAAATCCAGGTTTAACATTAATTATATCACCAGACTGACCTAAGTTTTCAACATCACTTAATAAAATAATTTCCATAATCTAACCTCGTTAATATTATTCAGAACCATTATTAATAAAAGGCATTAAACCTATTGTTCTCGCTCGCTTAATAGCACTCACAACCTTGCGATGCATCCTCGCACTTGTACCTGTAACTCGACGAGGCATAATCTTACCATTATCATTTGTAAATCTTTTTAATAACTTGACATCTTTATAGTCAACTTCACTGATATTATTTTCTTTAAAAAAACAATATTTTCTTCTTGTTTGAAAAGCCATTATTCTACCTCCTCATTTTTTTCAATTAAAATATCTTCTTTTTTATCTTCTTTTTTATCTTCTTTTTTATCTTCTTTTTTATCTTCAACTTTATCTTCTTTTTTATCTTCAACTTTATCTTCTTTTTTATCTTCAACTTTATCTTCTTTTTTATCTTCAACTTTATCTTCAACTTTATCTTC
>NHJO01000004.1 GCA_002169695.1 bacterium TMED217 | reverse complement strand
TCAATAGCTATGGATAAAGAATTGCGTTTTGCAATCCGTGAGGGTGGACATACTGTTGGTGCTGGTGTCGTGACTGAGATCGTCGAGTAAAAAATGGCTAATCAGTCAATAAGAATTAGTCTCAGGGCATATGATCATATATTGCTAGATAAATCAACAGACAAAATTGTTAAGACGGCAAAGTCGACAGGTGCTATAATTTCCGGCCCTATCCCGTTGCCTACAAAGCGGTCTATTTATACTGTTCTAAGATCTCCTCATGTCGATAAAAAATCTAGAGAGCAATTTCAAACTAAAATTCATAAAAGAATGATTGACATTATTAATTCTACTCCTAAAACGGTCGAGTCTCTTATGAAATTAGATCTTCCAGCTGGTGTTGATATAGAAATTAAGGTATAGTCAATAATGCGAGGTTTAATAGGAAAAAAAATTGGTATGACTAGAATATTTAATTCAAGTGGTCAAGCTGTTCCTGTTACTGTCCTTGAAGCTGGTCCTTGCTTGGTTACACAGGTTAAATCAATTGAAAATGACGGCTATGAATCAGTTCAAATTGGTTATAAAGAGTCTAAGGAAAAACATTTAAATAAGCCTTTAATGGGTCATTTCAATAAATCATCTATAAAACCGATGCGTATTTTAGCAGAATTCAAGAAAGTGCCAAATTTTGAATATAAGCCAGGACAAGTCTTTAATGTTTCGCTTTTTAAGGAGGGTGATTATGTTACTGTAAGTGGACATTCAAAAGGTCGTGGATTTGCGGGAACTGTAAAAAAATATTCTTTTAGTACACAAAGAAAAACTCATGGTCAGGGTGATACTTATAGGCATGTAGGTTCTATTGGAAATGCCTCGGATCCTTCTAGGGTGTTCCCTGGTAAAAAAATGCCTGGGAGATTTGGAAATAGGAAGGTTAGTGTAAAATCACTTGAAGTTGTGATGATTAACGAAGAAAATAATCAGATTTTGGTCAAGGGAAGCGTTCCTGGTGCTCCGAATGGGATTGTTCTTATTGCTAGGTAATTCGTATGAAAATTGATATATATAGTATTAAGGGTGATATCGTAGACAAAATGAATGCAGATGATAAAATTTTTAAAGTAGAGTTAAACACATCTTTAATTAGGCAAGCAGTTTTAGCTGAAATGACAAATTTGAGACAAGGTACTCATTCATCCAAGAATAGGTCAGCGGTTAGAGGGGGTGGTAAAAAGCCTTGGAAGCAAAAAGGTCGTGGAGTCGCTAGGGCTGGTACTATTAGGTCTCCTTTGTGGAAAGGTGGTGGCGTCGTTTTTGGTCCAGAGCCCCATAAATACAAACATAAGTTACCAAAAAAAATGAAGAAACTAGCTCGGAGGTCAGTAATCTCAGATAAGATAGCAAAAAGTGAATTCATGGTTTTTGATAATTTTATCATTGATACAAATAGAACATCAGATTTTGTATCGATTTTAAAGAAGTTAAAATTTGAAAATAAAAAAATTACTATTTTGGTATCCAGCTTTGATGAGAATCTTATTTTGTCATCTAGAAATGTAAGAAATGTGTTCATTGAAGATGTTAAAAATATTAGTACCTATGATATGTTAGATTCAGATATAATAATTATAGATTTGTCTGGATTAAAAGATTTAATTAAGGTTTTAGCTTAGAAAATGGATTACAGATTAATAATTGAACCTGTGTTAACTGAAAAAATGGCGATTCTGCAAGAGCGAGAGAATAAGTATGCTTTCATTGTCGAAAAAAGTGCTAATAAGGTTCAAATTAAGCGGGCCGTTGAAGAAAAATTTGAAGTTGTAGTTTCTAAGGTTGCGACTATGAATATAGATGGGAAGTTAAAACAGATGACAACTAAAAGTAATGGAAAAACGATTAGGACTCAAGGTAAAAGATCAAGTTATAAAAAAACAATCATTACCTTAGCGGATGGTTATTCAATTGATTTTGTTGGTGAAGGTGTAGATAGTTAAAATGGGAATTAGAAACTTAAGGCCGATTACTCCAGGGAGTCGCTTTGCTTCTAGGTCAGACTTTTCAGATTTAACTACTGATAAGCCTGAAAAGAAACTAACTGTTGCTCTGAGAAAAAAAGGTGGTCGAAATAACACAGGTCGTATAACTGTCCGACGTAGAGGTGGCGGTCATAAGCGTCGCTATAGAATAATTGATTATAAAAGAGATAAATTTGGAATAAATGGTAAAATTGCTACAATTGAATATGATCCAAATCGTTCAGCTTATATATCCTTAGTTCATTATGAGGATGGAGAAAAACGATATATTATATCACCATTAAAAATAAAAGTTGGAGATTTAGTCATTTCGGGTGACAAGGTTCCTTTAAAACTAGGAAATGCTTTAAAATTAATTAATATACCTACTGGTTTATCTGTTCACAATATTGAATTAACTCCTGGGAAAGGAGGACAAATGGTTCGATCGGCGGGGGGTTATGCGCAAATTATGGCTCATGATGGAGGTTTTACAACTTTAAAGCTTCCTTCTGGGGAAATAAGAATGGTTTCTAGTAAATGCATGGCTACTATAGGGCAAATAGGTAATAGAACATTTGAACAAATTATCTCTGGTAAAGCTGGTAGATCTAGATGGTTAGGTAAAAGGCCTAAAGTTAGAGGCGTAGTAATGAATCCAGTTGATCACCCTCATGGGGGTGGTGAGGGAAAAACATCGGGTGGTCGTCATCCAGTTACTCCTTGGGGGAAGCCGACTAAAGGTTATAAGACGAGAAAGAAGAATAAAAAATCTAATTCAATGATAATTAAAAGGCGTAAATAAAAATGGCGAGATCATTAAAAAAGGGACCATTTGTTGATAATAAACTTGTTAAGAAAGTTGAAAAAATTAATGATGGTGGTAAAAAAACAGTTATTAAGACATGGTCTAGAAGGTCAATGATTATACCTGATTTTGTTGGTCATACATTCGCCGTTCATAACGGTAATAAGTTTATACCTGTTTTTGTTTCTGAAAATATGGTTGGTCATAAGTTGGGAGAGTTTTCTCCAACAAGAATTTTTAGAATGCATTCTGGGGATAGAAAGTAATCAAATGGAATCAAGAGCTACATCTAGATATAATCGACAATCGGCTAGAAAAGTAAGAAAGGTTTTAAATGAAGTTCGAGGTTTTAAAGTGGGTAGTGCACTAAACTATCTACATTTCTCTCCAGAAAAAGCTTCAGTGGTTATTGAAAAAACTTTAAAATCAGCTGTTGCAAATCTAATGCAGCATGATGAACATAGCGATATGGACCCTGATCTAATTCATATTAAAGAGGCATATGTAAATCAGGGGCCTGTGATGAAAAGATTCCGTGCTGCTTCTATGGGGCGTGCTTCAAGATTGCGTAGGCCATCTAGTCATTTAACTATAGTTTTAACAACTGAACAATTAGATAAAAGGATAAAGGGATAAAAGTTGGGACAAAAAACACATCCAATAGGTTTTAGGTTAAGTGTAAATAAAAGATGGAATTCAGTATGGTACGCTGATAAAAATAATTTTTCAGATTCTTTAGAAGAAGATGTAAATATTAGAAAATATATTTCTTATAGGCTTCCAAATGCAGGAATATCAAATGTTGAAATAAGTAGAACTTCTAAGAAAGTATCAGTCTCTATTAATACTGCCCGGCCAGGTATAGTTATCGGTCGGGGAGGTGAAGAGGTAAATAAATTAAAAAAAGAATTAAGACAGTTAACAAATAAAAAAGATGCTCAGATAAATATATCTGAGGTAAAAAGACCTGAATTAAATGCATCTTTAGTTGGTCAGAATATATGTCAGCAATTAAAAAAGAAAATTTCATATAGGCGAGTTATAAATAAAGCTATGCAGGCAACCATGAGAATGGGCGCAAATGGAATTAGAATAAATATTGCCGGTAGATTAGGCGGGGTTGAGATCGCTAGAAGTGAAAAATATTCTGATGGTAGTGTGCCATTGCATACATTAAGAGCTGATATAGATTATGCTCTTAGTGAAGCTCATACTGCTTACGGTATCATTGGTGTAAAAGTTTGGATTTGTAAATCTTAATATTTTTAATTGATAATTATGCTTGAACCAAAAAAAATAAAATATAGAAGACATCATAGAGGACATAGACGTGGTATGGCAACTCGTGGGAGTCATGTTGCATTTGGGAGCTATGGTCTCAAAGCGGTTGAGCCAGGTTGGATTACAGCTAGGCAGATTGAGGCTTCAAGGATTGTGATATCACGGGTGGTTAGGAAAGTAGGTAAGATGTGGATAAGGATTTTTCCTGACAAGCCAATCACGGCAAAGCCGGCAGAAACTAGAATGGGTAAAGGTAAAGGTAGTCTGGAATATTGGGTTGCAAACATAAAACCAGGTAGGATTTTATTTGAGATAGATGGTGTTGATAGGGAAATGGCTGAAGAAGCTTTTAGAAATGCAGGTCATAAGCTTCCTATTAAAACAAAAATAGTAGAAAGGAGATCGATGTAGATGTCTGATAAGAATAAAAATGATTCTTCTATTTCTGATCTAATTATTCAGCTTGATGAGAATGAGCAGTCTTTACAAAATTTAAGATTTCAAAAAAGTATGCAACAATTAGAAGATTTATCTCAAATTAAAAAAGTAAAAAAGAAAATTGCTAGAATAAAAACGATAATTCATGAAAATGCTTTAAAAAATAAAATGAAAAGTGATGGCTAATAATGTCTAAAGAAAATAAACGACAAAATTTGGTAGGTAAGGTAGTTTCTACAAAAATGGATAGCACTGTTAGTGTGTTAGTAACTAGAGTAGTGTCTCATCCAGTTTATAAAAAAAGAATGAAAAAATATAAAAAATATCTTTCTCATGTATCTTCTGTAGTCCCAAAAGATGGTGATATTGTAAAGATTGTGTCTACGAAACCTATAAGTAAAAATAAAAAGTGGCAGGTAAGTGAAATATTACAAGAGTCAAAAATATTGGGATAGATTTTGATACAGCAAGAAACAAGATTAAGAGTAGCAGATAATACTGGAGCAAAAGAAGTACTTTGTTTTAAGGTCTTAGGTGGTTCAGGTCGTAGATATGCTAGTGTCGGTGACCAAATTGTAATTACAGTGAAAAAAGCGATACCTGGTGGAATGGTAAATAAGGGTGAGGTTCATAGAGCAGTTGTTGTTAGGACAAAGAAAGAATATGGTCGATCAGATGGGAGTTCTATTCGGTTTGATGAAAATGCAGCAGTTCTATTAAATAGCCAGGGTGAGCCTAGAGGGACTAGGATATTTGGGCCAGTTGGTAGAGAGCTGCGAGAATCAGGTTATATGCGTATTATATCTTTAGCACCGGAAGTTTTATAAATATGTTAATAAAAAAAGAAATGATTGTTAGAGTGATTAGTGGTGCACATAGTGGGATGGAGGGTAAGGTTTTATTTATTTCTCCAAAGAAAGAACGTGTTATTGTTGAGGGCGTAAATCTTATTAAAAAATCTACGAGGCCAACACAAGATAATCCTAAAGGAGGGATTGTTGAGAAAGAGGCTTCTTTGCATATATCAAATGTTATGGTTGTGCAAAATAAAGAGGTGTCAAGGATTGGTTATAAAATATTAGATGATGGATCTAAAGTTAGAATATTTAAAAAAACAAATGAAGAGACAGAAATACAATAATGAGTAAGAAGAAAACAGGTAGTAAGGCTTCTACAAAAAATAATGTTCCTTATGTTTCTAATATGAAAAAATCATATTTGGATACAGTTGTTCCAAATATGGTCTCTCGTTTTTCTTATGGTAACCCTATGGAAGTACCAAAATTATTATCAATCTCTTTGAATATGGGTATTGGTGATGCAAAAGCTAATTCAAAAAAACTAGAAAGTGCATTAGAAGAATTAATTGCAATATCAGGACAAAAGCCTATTATCACTAAATCTAAATCAGATATTTCAAATTTTAAAATTAGAAAAGGTTACCCTGCCGGATGTAAAGTAACCCTTAGATCTGCGAAGATGTATGAGTTTTTTGAAAGACTTGTTTGTATTGCACTCCCAAGGAGTAGAGATTTTAGAGGTCTTTCATTTAAATCCTTTGATGGTCGAGGTAATTACAATTTTGGTGTAAAGGAGCAAATTATTTTTGCAGAAATTAATTATGATAATATTGACTCTGTTAGAGGCTTAAATATTACAATCACAACTTCGGCAAATAGTGATGATGAAGCATATTGGTTGTTAAAAGAAATGGGTTTTCCATTGATAGAAAAACCTTCAAAAGAAAAAAGAGATGAGGCTGTTTAATGGCTAAAAAATCAAAAATAGTTCGTGAAAAAAAATTGATGAGAAGCGTAGCGAAATATGCTCAGAAAAGGGCAGATTTAAAATCAATAATTAGTAATCCTAATACACCCATTGAGGAGAGAGAAGCTGCAGTTATTAATTTGGATATGCTTCCTAAATCTTCTAGCGCTATTAGGATTAGAAATAGGTGTTTTATTACAGGTCGACCTAGAGGTGTAATAAGACGTTTTAAACTTTCGAGGTTATCTTTCAGGGAAATGGCTTTGAATGGTGAAATTCCTGGTGTAACAAAAGCAAGTTGGTAAGGAAAATATTATGTCAATGACTGATCCGATAGCAGATTTTTTAACTAGAATACGTAATGCTGTTCGCACGAACAAAAGATGGGTGGATATTCCTTCATCTAATATGAAAAAACGTATCGCCTATGTTCTCAAAGAAGAAAAGTATATTAAAGATTTCTTTTTTATTAAAAATGATGAATTTGTAACTATTAGAATATTTTTAAAATACGACTTGAATGGTAAATCAGTAATAGAGTGCATAGATCGCAGCAGTAAGCCTGGGCAGCGTATTTATGTTGGTGGTGGTGATATACCTAGAGTGCTTGATGGGCTTGGAATTTCTGTTTTGTCCACATCAAAAGGAGTTATAAGTAATAAGACGGCTAATAAACTTGGCGTCGGCGGCGAATTATTGTGTGAGGTATTTTAATAGTGTCTAGAATTGGAAATAATCCAATTGTAATACCAGAAGGTGTTTCAGTTGACTTAAGTAGCGAAGTAGTTAATGTCTCTGGTCCGATGGGCTCGTTATCATGGTCTGCCCATTCTAATATAAAAATTACTATAAAAGAAAATATTATTTTATTTGAAAGAATTGATGAAAGTGCTTTGAGTAAATCTCTTCATGGGACGACTAGGCAGATTATAAACAATATGGTTTTGGGTGTGTCTGTAGGATTTAAAAAAGAATTGGAAATTATTGGGGTTGGTTATCAAGCTATAGTGCAAGGTAATAGATTGCAGCTTCAAATTGGATATTCTCATGATATATTTTTTGATTTGCCTGAAGGAGTTAAGGCTGCTGCAGATCGAACTAAAATAACTATAGAAGGTATTGATAAACAGCTAGTGGGATCTGTTGCATCAAAAATAAGATCATTTCGTAAGCCTGAACCTTATAAAGGCAAGGGAATAAGATATAAAGATGAGTATGTTAGAATTAAACAAGGTAAAACGGTTGGTGAATAATGGGTTTATTTAATAATAATATAAAGCGTAAAATTCGAAGGAGGAATAGATCTAAGGCTACATCAATGTTTCATCCTGAGTATCCTAGGTTAGTTGTGTATAGAAGCAATAAGCATTTTGAGTCACAAATAGTTAATGATTTTGAAGGTCAAACTTTAGTTTCTAGTTCTTCAAAAGATAAAACTGTCAAAAAACAAGTTGGTAAATTGAAGACTAAAACTGATATATCTGTTTTAGTTGGTAAGAATCTTGCCAAAGTAGCAAAGAAAAAAAATATAAAAAAAGTAGTTTTTGATAGAAATGGGTATCCTTTTCATGGTCGAGTTAAGGCTTTTGCCGAGGCCGCTCGTGAAGCAGGATTAGAGTTTTAAAGGAGAATAAATTGTCAATAATTAATCCATCGGAATTAGATTTACTTGAAGAGTCAGTAATTAAAATAAATAGAACTGCTAAGGTAACCTCTAGAGGAAAGAGATTTAGATTCTCTGCATTAGTCGCTGTTGGTGATGGTAAAGGACATATTGGAATTGGCTTAGGTAAGGCAAATGAGGTAATAATGTGTATCCAAAAAGGTAAAGAAATCGCCAAAAGAAATATGTATAAAATTCCAATCATAAATGGTACTATACCTCATAAGATTATAGGGAAGCATGGAGCTAGCAGAGCTATGTTAAAACCTGCGGCGCCCGGTACTGGTATAATAGCAGGTGGTCCGGTTCGGTTTGTCATGGAACAGGTTGGTGTGCATAATATACTTACGAAGCGATATGGCTCTAAAAATGCAATGAATTTAGTATATGCTACTTTAAATGGTTTGCTTAATCTTAAAGATGCCGTTACGATTGCTAATAAAAGACAGATTACTATTGAAGAGGTTTTTAATTAAAAAATGTTAAAAATTACTCAAATAAAAAGTGCAATTGGTTATAAACCAAAAGCTAAGCTGACCTTATCTGCGCTTGGTTTAAAAAAAATCAATCAGACTGTGAAGAAGGCTGATACTGCTCAGATAAGAGGAATGATTAAAAAAATTGACTATCTTATCAAAGTTGAAGAGGTGTAACCATTGAAACTTGATTCATTAAAGCCAAATGCTGGCTCAAGGAAAAATAGAAAAAGAATTGGTCGAGGACATGGCTCTGGATTAGGAAAAACTTCTGGTCGAGGACACAAAGGTGCTGGTCAAAGGTCTGGAAATAAAAAAAGAGCATGGTTTGAAGGTGGGCAAATGCCTCTCGCGCGTAGGCTTCCCAGAAGAGGTTTTACAAATATTTTTAAGGAAAAATATCAAATTGTAAATTTATCTGACCTTAGTAAAATTGAAAAAAAATCAGATATCGATTCAGTTATTTTAAAAGAGAGCGGTCTCATCAGATCTTCATTGAAGCCAGTAAAAATACTAGGTAATGGCGAATTTGATAAAAAAGTTAATATTATCGCTTCTTCTTTTAGTGAATCTGCAAAAAATAAAATTGAGAAAGCTGGTGGGACAGTAACTATCCAATGATAGATAAAATAAAAACAATTTTTAGCATACCTGATTTAAGAGCTAAAATTATATATACACTCTCTATATTGATTGTTGTGAGAATTGGAGCACATATTCCTATACCAGGAGTAGATGCTAATGCTTTGGCTGGTGCTTTTGAGCGGTTGCAAGATACTTTATTTGGTTTATTTAATATGTTTACTGGTGGCGCTTTCGAAAAAGCATCGTTATTCTCTCTAGGAATTATGCCTTATATCTCGGCTTCAATCGTAATTCAGCTGATGGGTTCTGTATTACCATATTTTCAAAGGCTGCAAAAAGAAGGAGAAGCTGGTAGAAAGAAGATAACGCAGATTACTAGATATGGGACTGTATTAATTGCAACGATGCAATCATATGGTGTCACTGTTTTTCTTGAAAAAGAGTTGCAAGTTGTGGTTAATCCAGGTGCGCTTTTTGTTTTTACTGCAATAGTTAGTATGGTTACTGGAACTATTCTTTTAATGTGGATGGGTGAACGAGTTACGGAAAGGGGAATTGGTAATGGTATTTCACTGATTATTATGGTCGGTATTATTTCGAGATTGCCGTTTGTCATTGGTAATGAAATTAGAGCAGTAATGGCTGAAGAAAAGCTTTTTATTTCTGAGTTGTTTTTAATGGCAACAATGTTCTTAGTGATTTGCTTTGTTGTGCTTTTAACTCAAGGTACAAGAAAAATACCTGTTCAATATGCTAAAAGAGTTGTTGGTAGAAAAGTATATGGTGGTCAAAATACTCATATTCCATTAAGAGTGAATACTGCAGGTGTTATGCCAATCATTTTTGCTCAATCAATTATGTTTATTCCTAGTACGGTCTCAACTTTTTTTGCTGATAGTGATTTTTCTGCAAGCATAATGCGTTGGTTCTCTTTTGAGCATCCAATTTATTGGACATTTTTTGGGTTGATGATAATATTTTTCACATATTTTTATACTGCAATAGCTTTCGATCCTATTCAAGTAAGTTCACAAATGAAACAGCAAGGTGGTTTTATCCCGGGTGTAAGGCCTGGTAAAAAAACCTCTGAATACATAGATAATATTTTATCTAAGGTTACTCTTCCAGGATCTGTTGCTCTGGCTGCAGTCGCAATATTTCCATATCTTTTAATGAAAATGGCCGATATAGAATACGACTTGGCATCATTTTTTGGTGGGACAAGTTTATTGATTATTGTTGGTGTTGCATTAGATACTCTTCAGCAGTTAGAGTCTCATTTGATGATGAGGCACTATGACGGATTTTTAACAAAGGGGAAAATTCGTGGAAGGAGAAGAATGTAGTGGTATATACTAGGTCAGAGCGCGAAATAGATATGATTTCAAATAGCTGTCAAATTGTAGCAGATACTCTCGAAATGTTATCAGAATACATTGTTCCAGGTGCTTCCTTAATAGATTTAGATAGTAAAGCAGAAAATTTTATTATTTCTTGTGGTGCCAGGCCTGCATTTAAAGGGTATATGGGGTTTCCTTCTACATTATGTATATCAATAGATGATGCTGTTGTTCATGGGATTCCTTATGATGGAACTTTAGAAGAAGGACAAATTGTTGGCATTGACTGCGGTGCAGAATTAAATGGTTATTATGGAGATCATGCTAAAACATTTCCAGTCGGGACTATAGCAGAAGAAAAAAATAAATTAATGAAAATAACTGAAGAGTCATTATATAAAGGCATTGACCAGGCTATCCCAGGTAACTATGTTGGGGATATCGGATATGCTGTTCAGAACCATGCTGAGTCGAATGGATATTCAGTTGTTAGAGAATTAGTTGGCCATGGGATAGGTGAAAAATTGCATGAAGAACCTCAAGTCCCTAATTATGGAATACCAAAACAAGGATATAAGCTTCATGTTGGTATGTGTATAGCGATTGAACCAATGATTAATCTTGGCTCTAAAGATATATATACATCAAAAGATGGATGGACAATTCATACTTTAGATGGTCAGGTTTCTGCTCACTTTGAGCATACTATCGCTATAAAAGAAGATGGCCCTCAGATATTAAGTAAGATAACTAAAAATGGCTAAAGAGCAACCAATTACTATTGATGGTGTCATTAAAGAAACTCTGCCAAATGCTATGTTTCGAGTAGATGTTGAAATAGGTGGTGATAATCACACTGTTTTGGCACATGTGAGTGGTAAGATGAGGATGCATTTTATTAAAATTTTGCCAGGTGACGTTGTCACGCTTGAGATGAGTCCTTATGATTTATCTAGGGCTAGAATTGTATATAGGAAGAAATAATTTTATGAAAGTAAGAGCATCTGTAAAAAAAATGTGCGCGAAATGTAAAGTTATTAAGCGCAAAGGGAAGATATTGGTAATATGTGAAACCCCTAAACATAAACAAAGGCAAGGATAAAGAATAATGGCAAGAATTGTTGGTGTAGACATACCTAGAAATAAAAAAATTGCTTACTCTCTTTGTTATATCCATGGCATTGGTATATCAACGGCAACAATGATTTGTGAGAAAGTGAAAATAGATACTGAAAAAAGAGTCCAGGATTTGACTGAAAAACAAATTGTTTCGATAAGAGAAGCAATAAGTTCTTTAGATATTAATGTTGAGGGAGAATTACGTTCTTTTAACGCTATGAATATTAAGAGATTAAAAGATGTGGGCGCATATAGAGGCCTTAGACATAGAAAAGGTTTGCCTGCTAATGGTCAGCGAACGAAAACAAATGCGCGTACTCGTAAAGGTAAAAAGAGAACTATTGGATTAGGTAAGAAAGCTATTTAAATAAATAATTGAGGTACAATCTTGACTGAAAAGTTACAAAAGAAAAAAAAGAAAGTGGTTGATTCAAATGCGGTAGCGCATATCAAATCAACATTTAACAATACACATGTTACGATTTCGGATAAATTCGGGAATGTCTTAATTTGGCAGAAAGCAGGATCTTCAGGGTTTAAAGGTTCTCGCAAGAGTACTGCATATGCTGCAACATTGACAGCTCAAAAAGTGGCTGAATCAGCATTGGCAATGGGTATAATTAGTATTTCAGTTGAGGTAAAAGGTCCAGGTGCTGGCAGAGAATCTGCTATTAGAGCTTTAGCTGTATCAGGTTTGCAAATTACTTCAATAAAGGATGTAACACCACTGCCACATAATGGATGTCGTCCTCCAAAAAGAAGACGCGTCTAACTAACTAAACGAGAATATTAATAATGGCAAAAACAAAACAATCAAGAGGAAAATTAGTAAGAAAATTTGGTGAAAATATATTTGGTAATCCCAAGTATGATAGGTTGCTAAATAGGAAGCCATATGGTCCTGGTCAACATGCTCAGTCACGTAGGCCAAAGGTCTCTAATTATGGGACTCAATTGCAAGAGAAACAAAAAATTAAGTTCATGTATGGACTATTAGAGAAGCAATTTAGGATTACGTTTAAAAAAGCTGAAAAGCTTAAAGGCGAAACTGGAACTAATATGTTACAACTTCTTGAGAGTAGATTAGATAATGTTGTCTATAGGCTAAGTTTTGCTCCAACAAGACCTGCTGCTAGACAGTTGGTTAATCATAAGCATTTTTTGGTTAATGGTAAATCGGTAAATATTCCATCTTATATATTAAAACCAGGTGATGAGATTTCTGTACGTGAAAAAAGTAAAAAAATGGAAATTATTTTAGATTCAATTAGAACAATTAAAGGTGATATCGAATTGCCTTGGCTTAACTTAGATAAAGCTAAAATGTTAGGTGTTTTTGAAAGTATTCCTGAAAGGGATCAGATGAGTCTTACAATTAATGAGCAGCTAGTAGTGGAGCTATACTCTAAATAATTTTATAAAAAAAAGGATACATTATAAATGGATAAATCATTTAAACTAAAAGTCAAAACTGATGAAAAGTCTTTAACGAAAACAGATGGTGAATTTACTATACAGCCTCTAGATAGAGGATATGGTATAACATTGGGTAATGCTATGCGCAGAGTATTGATGACTGCTATTCCTGGAGCTGCAATTACACATGTAAAAATTGAAGGTGTAGAGCATGAGTTTTCATCTATAAAAGGTGTTAAGGATGATGTTGCAGATATTATAATGAATTTAAAACAAGTTAGATTTATGTTGATGGATAATAATCCAGATAAAATAAATCTTAAGTTTAAAAGTAAATGTGTAGTTACCGCTAAAGACATTCAAGATGCTAGCGACCAATTTGAAGTTCTAAATCCTGATCAATATATAACCGAGGTAAATTCAAGTGGCAAATTAGATATAGAGTTAAGAATAGGTATTGGTAAGGGGTATGTTCCATCGGAGGAAAATGAATTACCGAATTTATCATTAGGTACAATGTCTATTGATAGTATATTTAATCCGGTTACTAAAGTTAGTTTTAGTGTTAAGCCTGTTCCGGGTGCAAAGGAACCAATAGAAATATTAACAATGAACGTTCAAACGGATGGATCGATTGGTCCTAAAGATGCAATTAGTTATTCTGCTACATATATTAGAGAACATTTAAAATTTGTAGAAGCTATTGCTAACCCTGAAATTCTTGAAATTTCTAAAGGTGTCTCTGATGAAACATTGGCGCTTAGGAACTTATTAAATCAAGCAATTGATGAAATGGAATTATCTGTTAGAAGTTTTAATTGTTTACAGGCTGCTGGTATTAAATACATTCATGAGCTTGTAAGTAAAGAAGAGAATCAAATGCTAAAGTATAAAAATTTTGGTAGGAAAAGTTTAACAGAGTTGGTCGAAAAATTGAATTCGATGGGTCTTCATTTTGGCATGGATACCAGTAAAATTATGGCTGAAGAGGGATAAATAAATGCGGCATAAGAAAAAAGGTCGTAAACTAGGCAGGAAAGTTGGTAATCGTAGAGCGCTTTTGATGAATTTAGCTTTACAGATTATTACGCATAAAAGAATAAAAACAACTGATTCAAAAGCTAAAGAGCTTAGAATGTTTATAGAGCCGTTAATTACATTAGCCAAAAAAAATGACGTTCATTCAAGGAGAATGGTAATAAAAAAAATCCCAGATAAAAATATTGTAAAAATTTTATTTGATGATATTGCTCCTAATTATATCGATAGGCCAGGTGGTTATACACGCATAGTGAAATTAGGTTATAGAGATAATGATAGAGCTCCTGTTTCAATTATTGAATTTGTAGATATGGTTGATGTCAGTTCTTCAGAAGAAAAAGATTCAAGCACTTCTTAAAAAATAAATTTCAGGTCTAACCTAATCTTTGTTATTATGGTGAACTTTAAATTTATACTTATATTTTTTCTTATTAATATAATGTATTCTAAAAATGAGAATACAATAAAGGCTTTATGGATTGTTAGAGATCATATGGTGAAGCCTCAGGACATTGATAGAGCAATAGATTTTGCTGAACATAATGGTTTTAATCATATTTTTGCTCAAGTAAGAGGTCGGGGCGATTCTTTTTACAATTCTGAATTTGTACCTAAATCAAAATTAGTTATTAATGATTTCGATCCTCTTAAATATTTAATAAATGAATGTAAAAATAAAAATTTAAAAGTCCATGCCTGGATAAATATTTATTATTTGTGGTCTTCAAAAAAACATCCTACGAACGAAAATCATTTATTTTTTCAAAAGCCAGAGTGGTTAGATCGAATAGAGAATGATGGATATATTTTAGATAAAAAATTTTTAAATAAAAAAAATAATATATATGTTAATGGAGAAGGCTTTTTTTTAGCTCCTACCAATCCAGATGTTAATAAATATCTTATCAATGTTGTTTCAGAATTGTCTAGTAATTATTCATTGGATGGTATTCATTATGATTATATTAGGTATCATAGTATAGACTATGGTCATAATAAAACTGGGTTATCAATTTTTAAAGAAAATAATAAAATAAATGATTATAACCTAAACGAAGACTTTAACAGATTATTTTCAAATTATAAAAGGCGTTCAATAACTGAATTTGTAAAGAATGCTAACATAGAAATTAAAAATAATTTACCTAGTTGTATTATTTCAGCAGCTGTTAAGCCAAATATTTATGATGCGAAATTAACATTTTTCCAGGAATGGGATTTGTGGCTTTCCGCAGGTTATCTTGATTGGGCAGTTCCAATGAATTATGCTGTAGATAATAATGATTTTGTTCAAAATATGTATATGATAAAAGATAATATACCAAAAAAATATCATGATAATATTATAGTTGGTGTTGCTGCATATAATCAGAGTGCAAAATCTTTAGGAAAAAAAATTAATAGATTAAGAAAAATGGATTTTAATAATATTTCCATTTTTTCATATAATACTATTGTTGAAAAACCGTATTATTGGCGAAGATTGAAAAAATATTTTTAGATAAAATAAAACTATGAAAAGAAAAATCACTATACCTACTGGTAAAAAATTAAATTGTAAAAATTGGCAAATAGAAGCAGCATATCGAATGATTCAACATAATCTTGATCAAAATGTTGCTGAGAACCCTGATGAATTAATAGTATATGGTGGAAAGGGTAAAGCTGCTAGAAATTGGGATTGTTTTGATTTAATATTAAAAACCTTGAAAAGATTATCCTCAGATGAAACTTTGCTAATTCAGTCTGGTAAGCCTGTTGGAGTTTTAAAGACCCATGAATATTCGCCAAGAGTTCTAATCGCTAATTCTAATCTTGTTCCTAATTGGGCAAATTGGGAGCACTTTAATGAACTAGAGGCTAAAGGTCTAATGATGTATGGACAAATGACTGCCGGTAGTTGGATATATATCGGTACACAAGGCATTCTTCAAGGAACGTATGAAACATTTATAGCAGCTGCGAAGAAGCATTGGGGAGTGGATAATTTAAAAGGCAAACTTGTATTGACATCTGGCCTAGGTGGTATGGGTGGTGCTCAGCCATTATCTGTAACAATGGCTGGAGGAGTTGCAATATGCATAGAGATAGATGAGACTAGGATAAAACGTAGAATCGAAACAGATTATTTGGACAGATCAACTGGTGATTTAGCAGAAGCTATTTCTTGGGCTAAAACAGCTATAAAAGATAAAATACCACTAAGTATTGGATTGTTGGGTAATGCAGCTGATATTATCCCAAAATTCGCTAAAAACAGTATTATACCTGACATTGTAACAGATCAAACTTCTGCTCATGATGAATTAGTAGGATATGTACCAAATAATTTTTCCTTGTCTGAGGCAGAAAATTTAAGGTCTAAAGATAAAGCTAAATATATAAATGAATCTATTAGATCAATGGGAAAGCATGTGCAAGGTATGTTAGAATTACAAAAAAAAGGCTCTATAGTTTTTGATTATGGCAATAATATTCGTGCTCAAGCTCTAAAGGCTGGAGTAGATAAGGCATTTGATATACCAGGTTTTGTTCCTGAATATATTAGACCACTTTTTTGCGAAGGTAAGGGACCATTTAGATGGGTAGCTTTATCTGGAGATAAGAATGATATATACAAGACAGATGAGCTTGTGTTGAGAATGTTTTCTGAAGATAAAGCATTATGCCATTGGATAGAAATGGCTAATAAAAAGGTCTCTTTTCAAGGGCTCCCATCAAGGATATGTTGGCTTGGATATAAAGATAGAGTAAGGCTTGGTTTAGAATTAAACAAAATGGTTGGTTCTGGAAAGTTGTCTGCGCCAATTGTCATTGGTAGAGACCATTTGGATTGTGGCTCTGTTGCTTCACCAAACAGAGAGACAGAGGCGATGAAGGATGGATCAGATGCAGTTGCAGATTGGCCTCTTTTAAATGCACTGTTAAATACTGCTAGTGGTGCTTCTTGGGTATCAATACACCATGGTGGAGGAGTTGGTATGGGATACTCTATTCATGCTGGTCAGGTCATCGTCGCTGACGGGACTAAAGAAATGGAGAATCGTATTTCACGGGTTCTAACAAATGACCCTGGTACTGGTGTTCTAAGGCATGCTGATGCCGGTTATGACGATGCCATTAAAAATGCAGATGCTTGGAATATCGATATACCAATGAATCAAGGTCGATGAACACGGACTCATTAAAGTTAATTAATATAGGTAATATAGTTACTTATAATACAGATCTTGAGTCAATGGTCTCATTAGGACAAAATGAAATAATTATTTCAGAAGGTAAGATTTTAGAGATTGGAGAAAACCTTAGTGATTCTTGTAAAGTATTTGATTGTAAAAATAAATTAGTTACACCAGGTTTTATAGACTGCCATACCCATCCTGTTTTTATTGATGAAAGAGAAAATGAGTTTGAGATGAGGACGAAGGGGGCCTCCTATGAGGATATAGCGAATAAAGGAGGAGGCATTAATTATAGTGTGGATGGTGTACGCAATTCGACTGAAGATGAATTAATAAATAGAGTAAGTCTTAGAATGGATGATTTTCTTAGACTTGGTACGACAACAGTTGAGGCAAAGAGTGGATATGGTTTAAATTTAGAGTCAGAATTAAAATCACTTAAAGTATTACATGAAGTAGACTCTAATCATAATATTGATATTATTCCAACATTTATGGGAGCTCATGCAATACCTCCAGAATATAAAAATGACCCTGAAGGTTATGTTGATTTATTGTGTGATGTTATTATTCCCAATGTTTCAAAACAGGGAATTGCGGTGTTTAATGATGTGTTTTGTGAACAAGGATATTTTAATGTAGAACAATCTGAACGAATATTAACAAAAGGATTAGAGTTTGGATTAATACCAAGAATTCATGCAGATGAATTCAACAATTTAGGTGGCTCAAAAATGGCGAGTAGAATAAACTGTGTTTCAGCTGATCATTTGATGAATATTAACAATGATGATATTCACCACATGGTGGCTTCTAATGTGAAGGCAGTGTTATTGCCTGGTACTACCTTTTTTTTAGGGCATTCTAATTATGCTCCATACAGTAAATTAAAAGAATCAGGTATAGAAATAGCTATTGCTACAGATTATAATCCAGGGAGTTGTAATATTCAATCTATGGTTTTTATTATTGCTCTCTCATCAATTTACATGAATATGGATATACTAGATGCAATTTGTTCAAGTACTTACGTTCCAGCGCAAGTATTGGACATTAGTGAGCAATGCGGATCAATTGAAGTAGGTAAAAATGCAGATATTATTGTTTGGGATATAAATGATCCAATTCAGATACCATATAAATTCTCTACAAATCCTATAAGCTCAGTAATTAAATCTGGAAATATTATTTTTTAATCTTTTGTTAAAATGAATCTACAGATTAAAATCTAGGTATTGATTTAAGGAAAATATTTTGATAAACAAAAGACATATAGCACTCGTTTGTTGCCTCTCAATATTGGCATTTAATTATACATTTGCAAATTACGCATTTAAAAAGAAAATAAAGACAGTATGTTCGTCCTATAGAGTTACAGTAGATGCTTCATCTATGGATTTTGATAGCGACTTATTTTCACTTACCTTAGAAAGTAATAGAAATAATTTTGAAATGGTTATGCTTGTTGGTTTTGCGTCTGCCGGTCAGGCTGTCACCCATCAAAACAACCTTGGATTATCAAATGCTTATGTCCCAAAAGAAATAACAGTTAGGGTGAATGTCCCTGCATCAAAAGGCGAAACTATGGTTTTTGAGGCAACGTGTTCATCTGATATTGCAATTGATCTTGCAGCTGGGACACTAGATTCATCAGAGTTTATGCAAAAAATTGATTTACAAACATCATAAGGAGGGAATATGCTTGGCTTAGGTTTAGAAGAAACATTATTACAATATTTAAGGGCAGTAGGTTGGTCTGTGACTGCTGCGGTAGGATTTGCTTTTGGTGTGGGAATAGCACTGAAAGTATTTGATTGGCTATCAACTGATATTGATGAATGGGAAGAAATAAAAAAAGGGAACATGGGTGTTTCTTTAATATTTATTTCCCTTATTGTAATGGTTGGTTTGCTTGTATATAAAGTTATTTAAAATAAAAATAACTTTATTAGAAGATTATGAAAAGAACCTCTTTAGAGGTTCTTTTTTTTTATACAATAAAATATAAACTTAAAAAAATCAAAGGACCTGAGATAGTGCAGTAGAGGTTTACAATATCATTGTTGATTTTTTTTGAGCCAGTATATAAATAGAAAGACTCTATGTTTTTTTCAGTAATAATAGAGCCATCTGGTGAAATATATCTACCCTGAATTGAACTTCCTAAAATTGAATCAAATATGGATGATAAAAAACCAGAAATAATAATTAATAATACTATTTTTATATCTATTGAAAAATAAAACCCTATAAATCCAATTAAGGCTGCTCCAAAAAATGAACCAATGGTGCCATTCATAGTAATACCACCAGAAACACCATTTTTTAATTTAAATCCTGATATAATATCTATTGGCTTTTTATTTGAGAATTTACCTATTTCTGTGCCCCATGTATCTGAGTTAGCAGCGGCTATGGATGCCAAAAAACATGGGTAAATAAGGTTGTGATTATAAAAATAATTTAGTAGGCAAATAAATAATGCTACTCCACCATTAGCATATACTTGGTTAATGGTCCTATTAATTCTTTGGGTTTTTTGATCATCTTTTTTAATGAATGATAACATCGTAGAAGTAATAAAAAATATTACGATTGGATAAATAAAAATGTTTCCGCCAAAGCCAAATAATAAAATACCCATTATACTTGATCCAATAAACCCACTAATTGAAAGATGTTTTTTTAAATAAAAAAGATATAGTAAAAGAATTATCAATATAGTAAAAAAAAGAAATATAATGATAAAATCAATTCTGTTTAAAAAATTAAATAATTCAATAAAAAGAAAAGCCATTATAGGGATACTTAAATTATCAGAACCTTTATAGCTTAATCCTTCTGAGATTGTAATAGCTATTCCCGTATATAGAATTGCTATTATTTGGTAACTAATATTCATTTCATGAAAAATTTCTTTAGAAAATATTGATAAGATTATTATGGTGCAAATGAACATAGCGATAGAGCCATTTAATGATTTTTTATCGCCTAGTATATTGTAATGTATATTTTTATTCTTACTACTACCAATAGCAGATGCGATAGGGTCCGCTATTGCTAAAATTAGAAAAGACGCTGTAATATAATAAGGATAGTCCCAGAAAAACCCTGATATCAATATATATGATAAAGGGAAAAAAATCGTTCCATAAGACTCTCTTTCAATTAAATGAAAACTATTAAGCTTATTATTTTTTAAGCTAATTATATTAATTATAAAAAAAAATGATGCCAAGAAAGTAGGGTATAGGTTAATAGAAAATAAAAAAGGAGTAATAGACACCGCTATTCCTATAGTAATATGAATTATTTTTCTATTAATATGATTTGACCAAATATTTTTCTTCAGAGCTATTTCACTTAAAAGGATTAAAAACAGTATTAAAACAAAAAATAATGTAAATAAATACCAATCATTTTTAATCAATTCAAAAAAAATATTAGCCATGGTTGCTGCAAATTATTTGATTTTATATCCTTACTGCAAGATTATTACATTTATTATATATATTTAACATATGAAAGTTGCAGTAAATAATTTCGTTAGAAGGCAAACCCAGGATTCAGGGAAGACATATTCTAAGAGTTTATCATTTGATTTTTTTGCGAAACATGCTGAACAAAAAATGAATAGGAATGATTTTATTAATGGTTATAGAGATGGGGTTCGGATTGTCAATCTTGATCAAGATTACGTTGAAAAAGTATTTTGCCCTTATGTTAAAATAACAAGTGATATCAAATTAATAGCAAAACAAGTAATACGAAGGGTCGGTGAAGATCCATATATACAAGTACGAGCATTAAATGGGACTCCATTGACAGCAGGTTCTGTGCAATTAATATTATATCGGCATGATGTCTTAGCTGAGAATAATGAGAATACAACAAACGCAGAGTGGGAATTAATTAGTATTAACGCTCTTCCTGAGGGAGTAGATAAAATGCCAATTGGCCCTATTACCATGATGAGGAATCAATTAAATCTGAATGGTGGCACTCAAGCATCTTATACATCTGAAGAATGGGCTGATTCAGTTCAATTTTGGCAAAAATATGCTGCTATAGAACCCTCAAATATTTAAAAATATAAAGAAATATATATATCCTGAAAACCTTGTATTTAATTAATTAGCTTTTTAACTTGCCAAGCAACGTATTAATCGTTGCAAATGAGTTAAAAAAGCGGAGTCCAAAATCCGAGGTAAAATGCTTCGAGTTGGAATAATAATATAAAAAAGTATTGAATAAAAAATGTCTAATGATGTAAAGGGCTTCTTACGCTCAAAAGTTACTTTTTCTAAAACTATAGTTATAATGTTGGCTGTTTTTAACATTATAACAGGACAGACATATGATATATCTGGTGTTATTAAAGATGAGAGTGGTAAGAAAGTTTCAGGTGCTAGACTCACATTGTATTCTAAAAAACATCAGCTTGTAAAGACAGAGAGAACAAAAGGCAATGGTAAATTTAAATTTAAAAAAATAAAGCCTGATAAATACACTCTCAATATTTATGGTGCAGGCGGGAACTCTGCTACAAAAGAAATTGATCTTAGATCTGCATCTGTATCAAAGCTTGAGGTTATTACAAGCCAAGATGACAAACAGCCTCAGCTTACTGTTGATTCAGAAGTTGGCACAGTCGTTTTAAAGTGGGAGCCGATAAAAAATGCGGCAGAATATATTATTTTCCGAGATAATACAGAGCTTACTAAAACATCCAAAACAACTTACAATGATAAAGTCTCAGGCGGAAAATCTTATGCTTATAATATCACGATAACTGATAATAATGGTGAGAAAGGAACAAGGTCTTTAACTGAATATGGTAAAGCTTTATTAAAGTCTCCTGCAAAAATAAATGGAAAAGCTAAGAAGAATGCTATTACATTGACTTGGGATAAGGTTGAAAATGCAAGTAGCTATAATGTTTATCGTGATGATGACCTTATCAATACAACTACTGATCAAGAATATTCAGATTATAAGTTAAAATATAATGAAGACTATTCGTATATGGTTGTGACGATTGATCATCATCAAGAAGAAGGACCAAAATCTAGTTCCAAGTCGGTTACTACGCATAAAGAAGTTAAAAAAATTAAGAAAATAAAAGCTGAAGCTGGTGAGAGTATTGTTGATTTAGAGTGGACAAAACATGATTTAGCAGTTAAGTATAAAATTTATCAGAACGGGACATTAATTGATTCTACAAAAGCGATAAAGTATACGGCTAAGACAGATCCAGGTTCTGAAAATTGTTTTACTGTTTCTGCTGTGGATAAATATGGTACAGAGGGTCCTCAATCTGTACCTGCATGTGATAAAGCGCAATATCCTCCGCCTGAAAAGATTACATTGACTCTTGGCAAGGAATATTCTGATGACATGAATACCATTACAATTGTTTGGGATGCTATAGATGGCCCTGGTTCATATAATATCTATAGAGATGGTAAGTCACTTACTAATTCAAAGAAGACAACATATATTGATAAGGATTTAGATTTTGGAACTGAGTATACATATGAGATTTCTTCTTTGTCTGATGATGGACTAGAGGGACCATTGTCAGAGCCTGTGAAAGAGAGCACTCCAAAGATTTATAAAATTAATGGTCAGCTTATAAATGAAAAAGGACAACAAAAAATAGAAGAAGCGAAAGTGTTTTTATATACTGCTGATAATGTTCTTTGGGAAGAGTACACAGCTGGCTCCAATGGAAAATTCACGTTTGAAAATAGAATTATTTCTGGCAAGTATAGTATAAAAGTATTTGGTAATGGTCATGGTAATAATGGGGAATATGCTGGTAATGGAGGAGTTAATCTGACAGTCAAAAATAAAGATGAGAGTACAAAGATTAACCTATCTACTGATGGATTAAGATCACAATTATCAGCTAAAAGAGGAGTACAAAGAGTCCTCGTTAAATGGAAATCATTACCACATGCAGAATCGTATACCGTTTATAAAAATAATAAACCTGTGGCGGAAAAAATTAAAGAGACTAAATATATCGATAATGTTGCACCTGGTAAGTTTTATGAATATCATGTAAGAGCATGGGATTTATATGATTTAGAAGGTCCAGAGTCAAATAAACAAAAACAAAAATCTTCATATCAGTATCCTACTCTTAAACCAAGTATAAAAATGGGTGCTTTAAAGACAGAGGGTAGTGGGCGCATTGTTACATTAGAGTGGATTTCGATACCAAACGTTGAAAAATATGCTTTATATCGTGATAGTGTTCTTATTTCAAAGCAAGAAGAATTAACGTATATAGATTCATTAGAATGGGGAAAAAAGTATAAATATAATATTAACTCGATTGATCCGGATAATGATGAGGGAGCTATGTCTGAAGATGTTATTGTAAATACACATCCTGAGGTATTAATTCCTGAGCTAATAGCACAAGGTAATGTGAATGCCGTTGATCTATCTTGGACTGATCTTTCACCCATTGCAACTTTTTATAAAGTTTTCCGTAATGGTAGTTATCTTGGTGATTTTGACAAACCATCCTTCTCTGATAATGTAGCGCCTGGTAAGGAATATTGTTATTCAGTTTCAGCTGCAGATCAATATGGTACCGAGGGGGAGCAGTCTACAACAGAGTGTGGCAAAGGTCAGTTCGCACCTCCATCTAATTTCGTTGCAGAGGTAATGCGAAATACTGTTAGTTTTACTTGGAAATCTGTAGAAGGAGTTAGTGGTTATCATCTATACCTTGATGGTGAGTTGATATTAACTACTCAAGATCTATTCTATATAGATAAGGATCTTATATATGATAAGGATTTTAAATATGAAATTGCTTCTTTTGATCAAGACGGTGATGATGGACCTTTAGTACCATTAAATCGTCGTACTCATGAAGAAGTTACTTCCCCAGTAATGTCAGGAGCAGCTGATTTGAAGCAAATTACATTAACATGGAATCAGTTGCCACTTAGGATAGATCATGTCTATAAAGTATACAGAGATGGTGTTCTGTTAGCAGATCTTACCGATACATTTTATGTTGATATCGTTGATCCAGGGCAGTTTTATTGTTATAAAATAACAGCAAAAGATGCATATGGAACTGAAGGGCCTTCATCGAATGAAGAATGCTATAAGGTGTTAGTAAACTATCCAAAAGGTCTAACGCTCACAGGGGATGTTAAAAGAGTTATTTTTAGATGGAAGCAGATGCTTGGAGCAGTTCAATATAAAATTTACACTCACAATAAAGATAATGGTGAGACTCAGTTTATGACAAAGACAACAAGCAATTATTATATTCATAAGGGTTTAGAGTTTGATACAGAATATTGTTATAAAATGTCTTCTGTGGATGCTGATGGAGATGAAGGTCCATTATCTCCTGTGATGTGTGGATGGGTATTACCGCCACCGCATTTGACTCTTGTTGAGAAATTTTTTGTTGAACAATCTGACAATCAAATTCTTGATGGAAAAGAAAAAGGATTAATTGTAGTAAAAATAGTTAATGACGGTCGTAGTCCGGCAAGAGAGCTAAAACCATGGCTTGAGTCACTCGATTTTTCTAATACACCATCTTTGGTGATAGATACTATCGCAACGATACCAGTATTAGGCGTAGGCGATTCTATCACAATTAATTTCCCTGTATATGCAAAGCTAAAGATTGAGACTGGTGAAAGAAAATTTAATATTAGAATAGATGAGTATGCCGGAATGGATTTAGCTCCAGAAAAAGTTGTTTTTCCGACATTAGCTGTTGTTCCTCCAAATTTAGTAATATCTGATTTTGCAATAGATAATGAATTTGGACATCATTATATACCAAAAAATGAGACTACAACACTTACTGTTAGATTTCAAAATTTATCAATAGGAAAAACGGATACAGCTGTTCTTGCATTTAGAAGAGGTGAAGGGTTTACTAATGATGCTGGTGAGATCAAAACTTTTGGCCTAGTTCCAGGAGGTGCTTGGTTTGACTATAGCTTCGAAGTTCTTGCTAAAGAAGATCGATTTACTGTTTATTTCGATACGTATGATTATTTTGATGTTAGGAAAACCATACCTATTCATTTGGAAACCCTGAAACATTATAAAGGCAAAACAGATTTAGAAGCGATAGATGCCTCTGTGTCTGACTTTAAGCCTCCTGGCCAGCTACCAGAATATCACAGACTATTAAGTGATCTTCCAGATGTGAATGTATCAAGAGACATGATAGGGGTTGTCATTGGAAACAAACAATTCTGGACAGAAAAAATTCCTGGGAATCAGTCTTCTGAAGAAGATGTAAAAATAGTAAGAGAATACTATAATAAATTATTTGGTATAAAAAATCATCAAATGATTCCATCACAGTTCTGGCTTTTTGATGAAGGTATTACAATAAATAATTTTAATGAAATTTTTAATCCAAACTTAGGTTTTATAAAAGATAAGATAGAATCTGTGACACAATATTCTAAAATAGATACAATTGATCTTATGCTATATTATTCTGGTGAGGGAACGACAATTGCTGGTGATAAGTGTATTATACCATATGACGCAGATAAAAATAAGATACATTCATTCTTTAAAATAAAAGATCTTTATTCAATGCTTCAAGACATTGAAAAGATTGATAACATTGGAGACATTTTTGTCTTTATGGATGTTGATTTTAATAATTCTGGTTTCACTCAAAATTTAAAACCTCCTAAACCAGTTGTTGTTGAAGACAAAAAGAAGAAAAAGAAGAAAAAGAAGAAAAAGAAGAAAAAGAAAGAAAAAGTTGTTGAAAAAGTAGTGGTCCCGGTTTTCCCAAAAGAGTTAATACCACCAAAAGGTATAACTACCTTTTATGCTGCAAATACAACTGAAAAATCATATGATCATCCAGATGCTAATAATGGAATTTTTACCTATTATATGTTAAAAGGACTTCGCGGTGATGCTGACAATGGAGATAAGGTCATTACAGTTGAAGAATTACATAATTATATACGTAAAAATGTACATGATACAACCAAAAGTTTATACTCAAGTTTGCCTCAAACGCCTCAACTTTTCACTGAAAAACCTGATAGAGTTCTTTTACGCCTACCGTAAGTGTGGGCAAGTCTAAGAGACACTCTAGAATAATATTGCAGTGTTAATTAAGACAATGAGAAATATATTACTTGTATTTGTAATAATAGAGATTTGTTTTTCAAAAACGGTATCAATATCAGGTAGTATTTATAATGATGAGGGAAAGCCATCTAGAAGAGCAGAAGTTAAACTTTTTACAATTGATGAATCACAAATTGGTTTGGTTAAAACAAATCGTAAAGGTCGTTTTGAATTCTCTGATTTAAGTCCTGATTATTATTATTTAGTTGCGTTGCATCCCGAGGATGGCTCTGTAAGAATCAAGATTAACCCAAGAAAAGCAAGGAACAGGGATTTACTTCTTAGATTAAATCTTAAAAAAGAAAAAGAAGTACCATACATATATACTTATTCGAATGTAAAGCCTATTCAAAAAGATCCAGCACTACGTATGAAAAAAATCAGTACAAAGACTAATGATAGATATATTCAACTAAGTTGGGAAGCCATAGGTCAAGCCGTAAAATATAAAATACTCAGAGATGATAAGCATTTAGCTGTAGTCGAAAATAATGTTTATATCGATACAAGTGTTAACCCAGGTGTTAAGTACTGCTATCAAGTAAATGCAATTGGAAAGTATGATATTACCGGAGTTCTGAGTGAACCATCTTGTAATAGTAGATTGACAGCGAGCCCTCAAAATATTGCTGGGGTAGTAAATCAAAATAATATTACAATTAAATGGGACCATGTAGAGGGCGCGTCTGAGTACAATATAAAGCGAAATAATAAATCTATTGGATATGTTGTAAAACCCATGTTCGATGAGGATAGTTTAGATTTCTCAACAAGTTATTATTATAATATATCTTCAATTAGCGCTAGCGGCGTTGAAGGTTTAACATCAGAAACTTATGAAATACGAACGAGAGATTATGTTGAGCCACCAACATTATCATCTTTTAATAATGAAAACTCAATTAATCTTATCTGGAATGAGGTTGATTTAGCTACAGATTATAATCTTTATAGAGATGGGGCCTTAATAAAGACCCTTAAGGTTAATTCTTATAAAGATGAATGTGAGGCAGGAGAAACACATTGTTACCAGGTAGCTAGTATTGATAAATATAAGGTAGAGAGCAAATTATCAGATAAACATTGTTCAAAGTTATATCTAAAGTCTCCTAGTGGCTTAAATGTTATCGGTGGTATTAGACTAAATCAATTAAGTTGGAATAATGTACCTGGTACATTCGAATATAAAATATATAAGCAATTAGATAGTGACTCAACTATATTTATTCAAAAAGTAAAGTCGAATGCATATAAACATCATAGTCTTGGATATGATGAGGAACATTGTTACACGATTATAGCAGTAGATGCAGAGGGAGATAATAGCGGTTTTTCTGATGTTTTATGTGGCAGAACAAATACACCTCCAGATTTACAGATCAAAAATTTTAAAATGTTAGATAATACAGGAAATAATTCACTTGGTGCACGAGAAAGTGGGAAGTTGCGATTTGCATTAATTAATAATGGGAATAGTCCCTCAAAGAATATTAAAGCATCAATTAAACCTTTAATAATAAGTGATATTGTTAATGATATAATTATGGATACGATTAAAATTATTGATAATATAAATATTGATGAGGCAAAGTATTTTGAATTTGATATTTCAGCTGGTTTAAAAATAGAGTCAGGGGATTGGAAATATATTATAATAGCAGAAGATGAAAATGGGTTTAAAACAAAAGAGCCATATGAGTTTTCTTTAAATACTAAAGCGGTAGATAAACCTAAAATCATTCTTGCAGATTATTCAATTGAAAATAATTTTGGCACAAATTATATACCCAAAAATGAAGATGTTAATCTTACAGTTCGAATTCAAAATGTAGGTGAAGGGTTAACAGAAAGAGTAGATTTTAATTTGTTAGAAAATCACACATATTCAGCAATTGACTTTACTGGATTTCTAGAATTAGATGAATTAAAACCGGGTGAGTATAGTGATATAGATTTAAAGATTAAAAGTGATAGAGACCAATTTGCAATAAAATTTAAAACAAAAGATTACCTAGAGAATGAAAAGACGCATCAAATAAATCTTGAATTAATGAAGCATTATAGACCGAAAAGTGAGTTAGCGTTACAAGAAATTGGCGCTGAAAATGTTATCCCCTATCCAGTTAAAATAGGAGAGTTAGATATAGAAAAAAATGTCCCAATTGGAAAAAGAAATCCTAATGGCATGGCCGTTATATTAGCGATTGATAAGTACGATGATATATCTCTACCTAGTTTAAAATATACTGAAAGAGACGGTCGAATATTTAGACTATATATGCAGAATGCTTTTGGTCTAGATGATTACCAGATATTACCATCAAAACCATGGCAAATGGAGTCTGGTCCTGAAAAAAATGATTTTAGTAAAATTTTTGATCCACATCAGGGTATAATACGAAATCGGGTTGTTTCATCAAGTAAATATTCTAATATAGAATTTGTTGATATTAATATTTATTATTCTGGATTAGGTATGTGGTCTGGTGGAAAGCCATTTTTAATTCCTAAGGATGGTAATGCTTTAAAGCCAGTTTCTTTATGTTCATTAGAAGAGATTTTAACTAATCTATCATTGTTATCTGTACTTCAAAATATTAATTCAATAACACTTATATTAGATATAAAATATATTAATCCTTCGGATATTACAGATGGCTATCGTTATCCCGAATTATCAGATAAGATTAGCCTTTTATTAGCTTGTACCCCTGGAGAAAATTCAATAGAAAATGATGATATGAAACATAGTGTTTTTTCTTATTTTTTATTTAAGGGCTTAAATGGAGAGGCAATGGGTGCAGATAGTAAAATTGAGTTAGGGGAGTTAGCAGAATATTTATATAGAAAAATTCCTGAATTATCTACTTTAGAAGATAATAAGAATATCCAGAACCCAGAATTCATTGGATCTGACCTAAAAAGAATATTATTAGATTTGAGATAAAATATTTATTTTTAATTAAAGTTATAACTACAATTTTATTACAAATTATTTATATTTAAGCTTATGAATAGAGGGTTTGCTATATTTCTAATCGTTATTGTTGGTTGTAGTCTCTTTGGATGGAGAGAGTATGAACGTCAGACACGTGAACGTTTATACCAGGATAGAGTAAAATTAAAAATACAACAGCAACAGCAAAAACAAGACCAAATAAATGAATTAGAAAGTATTGAGCAAGAAGAAAAGACAAAATTTAAAGTCCAAATCCCTCATGATGGTAGACCTGAAACAAATACATTTCCTATGATTTTAGATGCAACTAGCTCGTTTGATCCTGACCAAGGAGATAGAATACGTTATAGTTGGAAACAACTTAGTGGGAACAAAATTAGACTAAGACCAAATTCAAGTTCTGGAATTGTTTCTTTTGAAGGAACTCCAGGAGAATATACGTTTGAACTTACTGTATCTGATAATTATGGTAAGTCAACAGTCATTACCAAAACGGTACAAATTGAGACTGAACCTAACCAGGCACCAATTGTAGATTTGGAGATTCGTCAAGGCCTTACAGATTAGTTATTTATCTTAAGATAAATTGATGTTTTTTCCGCGTCTCTATTTTTATTTATTTAATTATTATAAAATAATTTCAATCAAATGACAGATCGCAAATACTCTTTAGGGATCGATATTGGTGGTACAAATACAGTTTTTGGTTTAATTGATAGCTGTGGTCATATTATTAAAAAAAACTCGATTTTAACTAATTCTAATAAAGCTCCAGAATTATTGTTTAAAAATATATTTAATAAAATAAAATTATGGGAGACAGAGTTAAATCTACAAAATTTTATTAAAGATATCGGCGTAGGAGTACCTAATGGGGATTACTTTACTGGTATGGTTATAAATCCACCTAATCTAGGAAAGGGATGGGATGATTTAAATTTAGTTTCCTTAATAAAAAGTTTTAAGAATATTCCTGTAACAATTACAAATGATGCTAATGCAGCAGCATTAGGTGAAAAATCTTATGGTGTAGCTAAATCAATGAATGATGTTGTGGTTATTACTCTTGGGACTGGACTAGGAAGTGGAATAATAGTTAATAATAACTTAGTATATGGGTATGATGGTTTCGCTGGAGAGTTAGGACATCTAGTAATTGAACCTGACGGTCGTGATTGTGGGTGCGGAAGGAAGGGATGTCTTGAGATGTATGTCTCAGCGAAAGGATTAGATTATACTGTTCAAGAATACAGAAAAGAATATCAAGATAATAAATTCCTACAGAGCATAAAAAGTCAAACTATTGATGGGAAATTGCTTGATATTGCTTTTGATAATGGTGAAAAGATCGTAAAGGATATTTATAAATATACTGGGAATATGCTTGGCTTAGGACTCGCTCAAATCGCAAAAATTTTATCGCCAGAGGCCTTTGTGTTTTATGGTGGATTAAGTAATGCTAAACATAGGATACTTGATTTTGCAAAAGATTCAATGAATGCTAATCGGTCAAAATATCAAAAAAATAAGATAAAAATATTATTATCAGATTTACCTGATGGTGAGGCTGGTATTTTAGGTGCTTCGTGTCTAAATAGTTTCAATCAATAAATATTATTCTGTTGTTATTACCTCACCATAAGGGTCTGTTTTAACATGGTAAATATCAGATACTCCGTTTGAATTAGTTTCACCTGTTATTATATACCCCATATCACTGGTTTGTTGAATACTATAAAAAACTTCAACATCATCGCCACCATAGAGTCTTTCCCAGTTTTGGTTACCTTCTGAATCAACACTGACTATCCAGCCTTGAGAATTGGAATCTTCAATTTTTTTTCCAGCTAAAATATAATCTCCTGATTCAATCTCAATCATACTAAATACAAAATTATTTCCAGTGAATGGCTGTAAAACCTCACCATTGCCATTTATATCTGTTTTAATAATCCAAGAAGAACCGTTATCTCCATTATTATCATTTGATGAGTATCCAGATATAGTGTATTCACCATTTTGATTAATAATCATACTTTTGGGATAGTCATAGTTATCTATATCCCATGTGGATGACCAAATAATTTCACCAGATTCTGATTGATTGGGATCAAACTCAGCTAGCCAAACATTTGAGGGTTCTGTTGATGAAAATGCAGATATAGAACCAAGTATAACATAATTGTTATTGATATTTTCTAAAATTGCATGACCATTTTCTACAATCCTTTGTGATGATGGTGCAGTAGAAATTTGATGTATATTTTCTATTTCACCCACTGAATTTAACTTTAGAATTAGAATATCTGACTGCGAGGAGTGATATCGTCCAGTTAAAATATAGCCACCATCTGCGGTGATAGAAATATCATTTGCTAAATCATTTCCATATGTGGCATTACCAGCTCCTGGATTGTAGGGATCAATAAAGCCATATACAGTATTCCAAATAACTCCGCCATTTTGATCAGTTTTTGTTATCCTAATATCTGTATCATTAGAACTATTAACAATATTAGATATAAAAATATAGTCTTGGTTATCTGTTTGCAATAGTTTGACAGGAGATTCATCAATTTCATAATTAAATGAGTTGAATGATAAATTAGATCCATACCTATCTGTACTAGCCATAACTACATCTAAACTAGTCTTTGCAATAATCTTATATTTATCAGATGCGTTTTGTATACCATAATAGCCAATATCTTCATCAGATCCTGAGTCATAGTTATGTATGAAAGTAAAATATTCAGTATCGATATATTCTATATTACTGTAAACTTCATAGCCCCAGTTATCAATTATAGAAACTTGAAAATAATAATCGGTTTCGTAATCATTATCTATCGATGAATATGTATTAACTGAACGGTCTGTGGTTGTAAAGATAATTTCTTTATTAGTCATATCTATATCATAAGCCTGATAAAGGTTGTAACGTTCAAAGCTATCAGAGGGATAAATAGACCACACTATAGAAAACTCATTACCAAAAGAATCAATAGGGTCTAAATCTACTGGTTCAGGAGCTGGCTGAATTGTATTAGATAAAAAATTGCCTTTCGTACTTTGATTTAATGTATCATAAACAATTATTCTGAAAAAATTAGATGTATATGGATCGAAATCATTAATGCTATAGCTTGTTATCTGTTTATCGAGAAAAGTCTCTAAAAGATTAGTGTTCGTAGTATCAAGGCCTCTATAAAGTTCATATTTTAAAAAGTCTCCATCTAAAGACTCATCCCATAAAATATCCATAGTAATATCATCATATGTTACTGATTGAATTTGAATAGGGTTTGGTCTAGGGTCAATGGTTGATGAATATATATTGCTTTTTGTTGAAAAATTTGTTGAGTCTGAAACAATAATATAGAAATAGTTTATTATTAATGG
>NHJO01000003.1 GCA_002169695.1 bacterium TMED217 | reverse complement strand
ACTTGGGCAATCTCTCCTTCAACCGATAAGCTAGTCATTTTATCAGTCTCTATAACAGGCAATCTATCTAAAAACCTTGTAATACCATCAAGCTCCCACTCATAGCGACCATTCAAGTCCCATATAAAATTTCTAGTTGGTTCATAACCAACTTCTATTTTTTGATTCATAATTGACTGATTATAATACAAAGCAGTTGCACCAATAAATGATTTCTCCCCTAGATCCATCTGTGCACGAGTTCCAAAGATTGTTTTTTTATCAAATGATACTATTTCATGCCTATCATAACGAACTTTTAAATCTGCATTAGGGTCATCAGCTGCACTGCCCATTAAGACGATTGTCCCAGTAAAATAATCAATTTGATAATCTATTCCTCTTTTTAAAACTATATTATTCTGTACGACTTCCTCACTGCCTTCAACTAACATAAATCCCAAATTAATTGTAGAGCTTTGATTACTATATTTTGTTTCAATTACAAATCTGTTATCACTATTTATTTCGGAATTCACTGATGAGGTATACATCACGCCTTTTCCTAATTGCTCTTTCAATTCATCAACCGTATTACCTCCATCCAATGAGTCTGAAATAGCAAAAGGATGCAAAGAAGGAATAAGCAACTCTCCATTAAGCATATTCAATATATTACCAGATTGGACATCTATAATTTCATCATACTGTCTATCTCCGTTTACATCAAGGCTATCTAACCCAAATAATGTTACATAAGGCAAACTAGTAGTTCTGTCACGATCACTTTCAGGTGTAGATCTTTTATTGATTATTTTAACCTCAAATCCTTCTTGATTAATTTGTGTAGTGCCAAGGTAGTATACATTTTTAAACATCAATGGCCAACTAGGATGATTAGGATGACTATTACGAGGCTTAAGCATCATTAAAGATAAGTTCGTTCCAGCTGAATCTGCTGGAGAACCGACTTCAAGTACAATCTCTCCAGTATTGCGATCTTCAAGAACAAAGGAACATCCAAGTATCTCGTTCATAACCATATCCCTTAATCTTATATAACCCAAATCTGCACTAAGCATATAATTTGTACCAGATTCGAGCCTAATAAAATTTCCTGTTTCATTGTCATCTATATATACAGAATCAAGTGGATTAATTGGATTTATATATGCTGTCCCAGTAACTGCACCAGCTTCATTTGTATTAATCGACTTATATAATTCGAAATTCTTTACCACAAGATTACCTATATAATGAAGCCCATTTCTCAAGGGATAAAATGAAGGAATACTAACTTGTCTAATTACTAAATCATTAACAACTGCTGTATCGACACCATTTCTAAACCATGGATGAATAAAAAAGTAACGATTTTTTAACCAATCTACATCTCTGATTTGCTGGGTACTTGACTGAGCGCCACCTTTATATTCCTCTTGTTCTTTCTTTGCTTTTTCAATAGAAGCAATTGTTGTAATGTCTATTGGTCCAAGTTTAGATACAGATTTTATCCCAAAGAGACCTTGGTTCTTGCCTGAAAAAGTGACATACTTAGTAGCAGGCAAAGACAAAGAAATATTTCCAGCCTCTATTTTTTGAACGATATCATCTTCTAGCCCTTCATAATTAATACGTATATTATTTTCCCAATCAAATTGCCTTTCAGAGTCTTGATCCATATTCACAGTAATTCTGTCTCCAATTTTACCTTGAATATTTAGATGCTGCTTCTGGTCAAACTCTAGATGAGTATTTTGGGTTTCACTAAGAGAAGATCTGACTAGTTCTTGATCTTGAAATATCATATTCCCGGTGATTGTAACGTTCCCATTTAAACTAAGGGATGCACGTCCAAGGTTCCCAAGGTCCATTCCAACTACTTCCATCATCTGGCCTTTCCTTTTACTAGAACCATCTTTTGATTCTTTTTGCATTATTTCAATTAATTTTAAATAACTCTTCCTTTCATTATATTTATTTAAATACCATTCTACATCTGCACTAAATGGCATTTTATAAGATATCCCATCTATGTATTCATGAATTGTAATCGTACTCCAGTCTCTAGCAAGGACTATGTCAGTTTCCAAATTATCATATTTTATTTGTAAAATATTTTTAGGGCTTGATATTGAATCTAGAGGCTGTACAAGGCTCATAATATAATTAGGGAATGGATTGACAACAAATTGAGACTCAGGTAAATAAAGAAATTGAGAATATTCTGAGTTAATATGTAGAGATGTGTCCGTCTCTTGAGCGTTAAGTTTTTGGTAAGGAGATAGAGCATTGGACAAAATAGTAATTATGCCCAAGATTAATAAATATATATGTTTTATAACCAACTTTCAGCTTTTAGTTAACTGATAGCAATCTATTCGATAAATTTTCCTTCTCTATTTTAAATTTTCCATTAACAGTTTACTCATTTTTTTCAGTGCTAATCCTCTGTGACTAATTTTATTCTTTTCTTTTTTCGTCATTTCCGCAAAGGTTTTCCCAGTTTCTATAACTCTGAAAACAGGATCATAACCAAACCCTTTTTCCCCAATTGAATGTTCTGTTATACTACCTTCAATAACTCCTTCCGTCCAAAGTTCCTTATTATTATAAGAAAAACTAATAACTGTTTTAAATCGAGCTGTCCTAGATTTTATATCTATTGAAGACATTTCAGTTAGTAATTTTCTGACATTATCTTCATATGTCACATTAGTTCCCGCATAACGTGCTGAATAAATCCCCGGAGCACCATTTAAAGCATCAACTTCAAGGCCAGTATCATCTGCAATTGTTGGTATCCCAGTTTTTGCAAAAACTGTACGTGCCTTAATTAAAGAGTTCTCTAGTAACGTAGAACCCGTTTCCTCAATCTCACCAATTTCTGGGAAATTATCAAGAGTTAATATATTAACACCTAAATCACAAAGCGCTACAACCATTTCCTTTTTTTTATAAGGATTATGAGTAGCAATTACAATTTCTTTTATTAATTCCATTATTAATTATTGGCAACGATTCGATGAATTATATAGTTTAAATACTATCAATACAATAACAAAAACACTCCTCTTTGTTATTTATCACTAACATAATAAAACTATTTAAGTAAATGATTTTAGAAGAAAAGTTGAAAAGACAATAAAATATATTAATTTTCGCCGCTTATTTAATATTATATATTAAATTTTTACTAAGAATATTTTTCTGTTGTTGGCTCGGTAGCTCAGTTGGTAGAGCAGTGGACTGAAAATCCATGTGTCGCTGGTTCGATTCCGGCCCGAGCCACTCCAGAGATACTATTAATATCCTAAATGTTATAATATTATGAAATCCGAATTACGCTATTCCATTTTTTTTATATTTATATGTACTAATATTCTTATTACCTTGTTTATTGCTCATACCTATCTAAAATTTTTACCACCAGCTACATCATTTACGGAATGGATATTCCCAAGGATAGCATTTATTTCTAATTTTGGCTTAATCTACTTATTGATAGGAACTCTCTTTTTTTTATTATTTAAATACACACCAATTAGATCTATCATTTTTATTATATCTGGATTAATAATATCCTCTTTAAATACAATATTATTCATTGATACAATAATATTTAAATTATACAGATTCCATATTAATAGTTTAGTTTGGAATATTTTAATAACTGAAGGCTCTTCAGACTCTGTTATTTTAGGGACATCAACTATAGTTAGTTTTATTATTTATGTAATATTAATAATTCTATCTCAAATAGGTATTTATATTTTTATTGATAGATTAATTATTAAAAATGTATTCAAAATAAATGGAAGGTCAGGTATAAAATATCTTGCCTTATTTCTTATTACGATCATTATTACTGATAAATTTATTTATGCTTACGGCGATCTAATAAATAAAACAAAAATAACTAGATACGCTAAACTCTTCCCTCTCTATCAACCTCTGACAATAAAAAGATTGGCAAAAAAATGGGGTTACAATGTCAATCAAGAACTTGACTTTAAACAAAGTAAAACAGGAAGTCTAATAAATTACCCTTTGAAGAATCTAAAATTTTCAGAGAAAAAGAAACTTCCTAATATTGTTATCATTACTATCGACTCTTGGAGATATGATATGATGAATGAGAATGTTTCGCCTGCAATACACTCATTTTCTAAAAAAGCATTGATATTTAACAATCATTTTAGTGGCGGGAATGCAACCCGGTTTGGCATTTTTTCTATGTTTTATGGTATATATGGTTCTTATTGGCACTCAATCTTATCAGAAAGAAGAGAGCCCGTATTAATGGAGGAAATGAGAAAAATGGATTATAATATTGGGATCTGGTCTAGCACACAATTAACATGGCCAGAATTTAGAAAAACTGCTTTTATTGGTGTACCAAAACAAATTTTTGATAAGATCTCTGGTTCTGGTGCAAAAGAAAGAGACATTCAACATCCAAAACTTTTTAATACTTGGTTAGACACTATTAATAATGAAAGACCCTTTTTCTCTTTTCTTTTCCTTGATGCTCCGCACGAACCATATAGCTATCCAAAAAGTTTTACAAAGTTTCGACCTTCCGCAAATAATATTAATTATATGGATTTAAATAAAAAAAGTAATGTTGAGCCATTTTTTAACAATTACAAAAATGCGGTCTACTTTGATGATTTTGTAGTTGGAAATTTGATAAAAATTTTAAAAACCAGAGGCCTATTAAATAACACAATCGTAATTATAACTGGAGACCATGGCGCAGAATTTTACGAACGCGGATTTTGGGGCCATAATAGTGCATTCTCTCCAGAACAAATTAAAGTCCCATTTATTTTTTATTTACCTAATACAGAACCAAAAAAATTTAATTCATTAACTAGTCATTTAGATATTGCTCCAACACTAATAGAGTTATTAGGGTCTATCACTCCCTATAGAGAATATTGTTTTGGTCAATCTTTACTATCAGAAGAAATCAAAAATAGAAAATTCGTGGTTTCTAGCGGATGGAGTGAAAGCGCGATTATCACTAAAAATGCCACATTAGTATTCTCTACCGAAAGTTATAATATGAATACTTTTGAAATTAGAAATAAAGAATATGAGCTATTATCAAACGAAAAATACATCAACTATTTTGAATCTAAGGACATCAACCTAGTAATGTCTAACATGGGAAAATTTCTTAAATAAATAATATGGTTTTAATTTAAAATTTTATAGAACAGCCCAAAGCTTTTGTCGTTTTATTTTTTATAGGTTTCCCATTTGAAATAGAATTAATAGCATCAGTAAGATAATTGCGTTTCACTTTTTTTGCATTTTTTGCATTATCATCAATCGCTCCGCTATAAGCTAACTCACCATTACTATTAAAAAGATATACATGAGGCGTCTTCATCGCTCCAAATGATTTTGCAAGTTTTGAACTACTATCTACAACATACGGGAACTTATAATTATACTTATTTGCGTGTTCTACCATTGATTCAAAACTATCAACACTTTCATGCAAACTTGCATTAGAATTAACTGCAACAAAACCAATTTCACTTTTTGCACATAATTCTGATATAGGATTATATCTATCTTGCCAACGTATTACCCAAGGGCATGTATTGCAACTAAAAATAACAAGAAGTCCATTTTTTTTCTTATAAGAAATAAGCTCCGATTCTTTACCATCAATATTTTTTAAAATAAAATCCGAACCAGGCATTTTACTGCCTATAGATATTTCTTCACTCATTAAAGTTGTGTAAACAAAAATACATAATACCAATATTCTAATCATAATCTCTCTCCTTCTATATTTAGTAATGAATCAATCTTACTAATAAAAAAAGACTCATCTCTTTTGCCTTCCCAAAATGAAATAAGTTTTAATTCTTTATTAAAAATTCCAGTAAAAGGTAGTGCACCAGACCAAGATTTACAAATCTCATTAATAAAATCTTGGTCATCTCCTTCTTTTTTCCGATAATGCTGACCGATGACATTTTGATCAGCAAGAAAATTCAATACTTTATCTGAGTTTTCATCCCAATCAGTACTTAAAAATTTTATATCTAATTTTCTCCTATCATAATGATTAATAAGATTAACAATATAGGGAAACTCTTGTATGCAAGGTAGGCATGATGTCGACCATATATTCAATAACACAAAAGATGAGGAATTATTTTCATTGATATGACTATATAACTCTGATGCGCTAACAACTTTTACACTTACTTTATCACCGCTACATCTCAATAAAAAAAATATAATAAATAAGATAATAACATTTCTCATGGGCCAATATTAATGAATTAATAGATATATTTTTTATTAAATATCATTATCCATGAAAACCATAAAAATAATAATATCATTATAAACAGATTTGATATTTATAATTTTTTATTTTTAATATTGTGTGTGTGTATTTCGTTAACAATAAAGAAAGGAGGTGATCAGTTGTCTAATTTAAATATAACGCTGACCTCCAAAGGATCAGCTGTGTAACACACCTAAGAGCTTGAATCTCTTAGGAGGTCAGCGGTTACTTTGTATTAAAAGCCCTCATTATTTATTTTGAGGGTTTTTAACAACTAATCTATTTCTAAATATTCAAGTATACTTTTAAGAGACGGTAAAACAGTTTCTCCTGTACTTTTTAATCTATCCTCGCTTACATGACCAATGGGGAGAAGAGCACATTTGACACCCATATAGTTCGCTACTTCACTATCATGAATAGTATCTCCAATTAACAAAATATTTTCAGGCTTATAAAGTGAATTTTTTATCCAATGGACTCCAGCTTCTATTTTACCATCTGCATTTTCATTATCAACACCTACAATTTGATTAAAAAAATGAGATATATTATGATATTCAACCCAGTTAATTAGAGAACTCTGCTTCCCCGCTGAAAGAATTGACTGAGTAAACCCAGATTGATTAATCTTTTTTAAAATAACTTTTGCATCTTGATGAAGATCACAACTTTCAAATTTATTTTTATAATATTCTAAAAACCCAGGTATTGGAAATGGCTCTTTTGTAAAATCAAATCCTAACTTTTTGTAATATTCTATAACTGGAAAACAAAATATGCTCCTGTAACTTTTTGTTGTAACCAGCGGCATATCTCTAGATTGCAATACATAGTTGATTGCATTAACACATAACCACAAATCATCTAAAAGTGTGCCATTCCAGTCCCAAACTATATGCTTATATTTCATTTATGTATTTAAATAAAAACAAATTTCAAATATAAATTAATCAAATAGAAATACAACAAAAAGAAATGAAACAACAAAACATACCTAAGTTTATTCAACTCTTGAAAAATAATATGAAGTCAAAACTCCCAGGTAAAAAAGCCCATAATGCTATGAGAACAGAGCCGCGTATTCCTAAAGCAATAGATTATATTATGAAAACACCTGTCCCAGCTGCTGTGCTAATCTTATTATATCCTAAAAATAAAACATTCAATTTTATTCTCACTCTAAGATCAAAAAAAGTTGAGTCACACAAAGGACAAATTTCCTTACCAGGAGGAGTACAAGAAGGAAATGAAACCTTATCACAAACAGCCCTGAGAGAATCAAAGGAAGAGATTGGAGTTTCAACAGAAATTGTAGAACTAATTGGAAAACTCTCTACAATCTATGTCCCTTTTTCTGGCTTTAATATTTACCCTTATGTTGGATGGACATCTAAAGTCCCAGATTTAAAAGCATCAGAGGATGAAGTAGAAAAAATTATCGAAATTTCAATAGATGAATTAATTAATAATCATAATCAAAGAAAAAAAAATACTACAATACGAGGAGTGCCTGTAACGATGCCATATTTTAATTTAAATAAGGAAATAGTATGGGGCGCAACATCAATGATTCTATCAGAGTTTAAAGAAATTATAAAACGAATAACTTAATCAGTTAATTTGTCTTCAACCTTTTTTTCAATTGTTTTAATAGCTGACTCTTTTACTTTTTCACCTGTTTTTGATACTGCCTCTTTTAATATTTCTGCAGACTTTGAAACAGACTTTGAAATTTCTGCTGTGTTGTTCCCAGTATAATGCAAATATGCAATGTATAAAATAAAAATAGAAGCAGTTACAAGGACAAGTTTAATTATTTTTTTAATAAAACCATAAACAACGACAATCGCTAAAATAACTGCTATAGCTAGATATACAGGATTTGCGGTTATTAATTCTATTATATTTTCCATTATTTGTTCTATTTCATCAAATTGTTATTTATATATTCAGTTTAGAGTTCGATACATAATATTAATAGATTCACAAGTATGAAAAAAATAATATTAATAATATTTATATCAGCTGCGCCTGCTCAAATAAAATACCCCGCTGATTCATTATTAAGTTCAAAAAATATTTCATTTATAAAAAAAATGTTCATTTACCCAGTATCTCGATGGCAACGCATTTCTTATAACTCTGATATTTTTAATTGTCAGTTTTATCCGAGCTGCTCAAATTTTTGTGCAATATCCTTAAAAGAGAATGGTTTAATAATGGGCCCAATTATTGCTACAGATAGGATTATTAGGTGCAATCCTTCTGCATTATTCTACCACCAAAAAATTAATGGAGTATATAATGATGAAGATGGAAGGCTAATCGATTTTGTGAAGCCTAAATTATATCAAAAAGGACCAAAATCTCCTACTATTGCTGCAATCTTAGCAATAGTCCCTGGCCTAGGCCGTATTTATACGGATAGATTCTATGATAGTTTTTATAGCTTAATAAATTTAGCTATAACTTGGGAAGCATCTAAAGTAGCTACAAAAAATAATCAAAAAATTTTAGCTCCAATTTTTACCGCTGCATTTACGACTCTTTATATAGCTGAAATATATGGATCTTGGAGAGCTGCAAAATATTATCAACCACTTAAAAAAAATCAATCTAAAAAATAAATTGCAATTGAGCCGGGTATGGGAATCGAACCCACCTACTACTGATTACGAATCAGTCGCTTGAACCAACTCAGCTAACCCGGCAATTATTAATTTAATTTAAGAATTCACCCTTACTTTTAAATACAAAAAATTATAAAATATATAAAAATTAGATTATATGAATATCTATTTGAAAAATTATAAGCGTGTTAAATTCATATATCAAACGATGAATAACAGATATAAAATTATTTTGAACAATTATACCCCCCCCTCGTTTAATCAATGTCATGCAGAATTAAAACTCTAATAATATTGGGTAAAATTTGAATTCATTATCAAAAAATATTTTATTATTTATTTTTTTGATATCAACTATTTCTGCAAATAGGTTGAAACTAAAAAAAGCAGAAATTCTAGAAAGCAAAACGATTAAAGGTGAATCAATAAAGTATCTTAAAGGCGATGTTGAGTTTCAAAAAGGACTGATAAATCTGAAGTGTCAATATGGTAATTATAAAGAAAAAAAAGATATCGCATATTTATTTGATGAAGTAAGCCTTACTAAAGAAACACTTACACTAACTTGTGATAGTATAACGTTTTACTCTAAAAAAAACAGAATTGAAAGTGCCGGAGATCCAAAAATAATTGATAGAGAATATTCTCTAATATCAGATAGTTTAATTTATTTTACGGAAATCGATAGTGGAATAGCTATAGGTAATGTTGAACTATTTCAAAATAATCAAAAAATAAAAGCAAACAGAATTGAATATATTAAAAAACCAGGTTCAGGTGCTGTTTCTTATACCGCAATAGGAAATGTAGAGATTCAAGACTCACTAAGAACAGCAACGTGCGGCATAGCAATATATAACCATGATAATGAAAAAACTCACTTGCAAATAAAACCAAAAATAGTTGATGCAGAACGTTCTCTAAATGGCAAAAAAATTATTTTGAGCTATACTAAAAAAATGTTAAAACATATTTTTATACCAGATAATGCTCGAGTAATAACTACCATAGAAGCTTTTAAATACAGTAAACAAGACAGCAGTCGCAAAAAATTAAAATTTAATGATGATATGACTAGCAATAACCTCCAAGGATATTTTATTAATGGCGTGCTTGACTCATTAAGGTTAAGTGGAATGGCCACTACTCTGTATCATATTATCGAAGACTCATTATACAAAGGAAAGAATGTGACATCAGGAGATACGATTATAATGAATTTTAAAGAAAAAAATCTAACCAACATTATTGTTAATGGCGGCTCTCAGGGCAAGTACACCCCAGACTCATTATCAAATGAAATACACTCTCCACTAATATATTCTGCAGAAAAAATAGATTATTATCTAAAGGCAGAAGAAACAAAACTTATCGGTAATGCAAAAACCCGCCATGAAAATACAGATTTAGAAGCTGGATATATCAATGTAAACTGGCCAACAAAAATACTATATGCATATCCTAAGAGCGAAACTGATTCAATCTATAAATCGATTATACCAACTATCATTGAGAAAGGCCGAGATCCAATGGTCGGGGATGAAATGATCTATAACCTAGATACAAAAAGAGGAAAGATTATTTATGGAAAAACAAAAGCGGAAGATGGCTTTTATAAGGGTAAAGAGATACGAAATGAAGGTGATAAGGTTATCTATATTAAAAATTCAGTATTTACTACTTGTGATCTTGACACACCCCATTTTCACTTCGAATCAAATAAAATGAAAATTATTCAAAATGATGTTGTGATTGCAAAGCCAATTGTATTAAAACTAGCTGATATACCTGTCTTTGGCATTCCACTAGCAATCTTCCCCCATCAAGGCGGCAGAAGACATTCTGGCTGGATAATGCCAGCATATGGAGAAAGTCGTTCTCGGGGACAATATATTGATGGACTGGGATACTACTGGGCCCCAAATGACTACTGGGGCTCAAAGTTTACACTCAGTTTTGGGGATAGACAGGGCGCAGTATTAAGCGTAAACAATCAATATAGAGTACGATACAAATTCAACGGAAACTTCTATTTTAGAAATCAGCAATTTTTATCAGGAAGTGAGGATATTATTTCATTAAAAGAAAACAGAAATAGTAATTTCATGCTCCGTTGGAAGCATTCTCAATTGCTTAGGAATAATCAAACTTTTAACGCAAATACTACTTATTCAAGTAATGGCAGCTATAATAGAAAATATGGCCTAGATGTCGCCGAACGTATGGATCAAAAAGCGACTTCAAACATTACATATACTAAAAGATGGACTAAATCAAAAAATTCTATGAGCTTTAACCTTTATTCAAACCAAGATCTTTTAGTTGATAAAAAAACTGATAATACAAGTAACTATTACGTTGCACCTACGCAAGCTGGATATCAATTGAATATTATAAATAGAACCATCCCAAAAGTTTCATTTAGGCATGGTCAAAGCAATCTTTTAGCTACAAAAAACAATCAAAAACGCTGGTATCATAATATTACATGGAACTACGGTTTTAATTTTACAAATAAAGATAGAAAATATTATGAATCGGTTTTTATTGATTCGCTTAGTATTTATGATTGGAAAAGAAATGATAGCGGTAGCCCAATAGATACCACTTTTATAGATAATGGATGGACACATACCGCATCGTTAAATGCTCCAACTAAATTATTTAAGTACATCAATATTAATCCAAGAATCAATTTAAGGTCAAACTGGGTTAATAGATCATTTGATAAAATTTGGAATGATTCAACTAACAGTTTTCAGGATATTGAAAATAAAGGATTTGATACTAGAACAACAGGGTCATTTTCCGTTAATGCAAATACTAAATTATATGGTGTTTTTGCTTTACCTTTTGGTCCTCTAAAAATAATAAGACATGTAGCCTCACCATCGATAGGTTATTCATGGACTCCAGACTTTTCAGAACCTGTCTTTGGTTATGATTTAGGATATATAGAAACCTACAATAATCCAATAAATGGAGATATTATTAAGCATGATCGTTTTTCCAAAACCATGGCAGGGAGCACACCAAGTAATGAACAAAAAAATGTTAACTTTTCTCTGAACAATATATTTCAAGCAAAAACAACAATTAATGATGAAGAAAAAAAAATAGATCTTTTTAGTTGGAGAGTGAGTAGTAGCTATAACTATGCTGCTGATAAATATAATCTTGCAAACTTAAAATCATCTATTAGATCAAAGCTTTTTGGAAAACTTAATCTTGACCTATCAACGACACATGATTTTTACGATTATGATAATGAAACTGGCGCTAGAATAAATGAGTATAGAAAGAATAATAATGGAATTCTTGACCCAAGATTAATAAATGCTAGACTTTCTACTGGCTTCAGACTAAATGGAAGTCATTGGCAGAAAAAAGATGAACAAATACCAACAGATATTGATTCTCTAAAAACAAACGACCATCTATCGGAATTAAATACAATTAATTCAATGAAAAATACATTAAAAAGTGGAAATTTATGGAGTACTAACTTTAGTCTAAGTTATAACTATAATGCATATAACCCTTTAAACGAAACAAAAACATTTTGGGTTAATACTTCATCAAATATTCAATTATCAAAAAATTGGAAACTAGCCTATCGAGCACGTTTTGATATGATTAAAAAAGATTTAGTAAGCCACAATGTCTCTTTAAATCGAGATCTTCACTGTTGGGAACTATCTCTTAATTGGACACCAGGTGGAATAGGGCAAGGAGTTTATGTAAAACTAAATGTAAAATCGCCTAACCTAAAAGATTTAAAAATAGAGAAAAAAGGTGGTGTTTATTCTAAATCACCATTTTAATATCCTATTTGTTCTATAAATTATATTTATGAAATTATAATAATTATTTAACCAAGAATATGATATGTCCAGAATGCCAAGCTGAATATTTAGATAATTTCATTGAATGCGGTGACTGTAAAATAACTCTAGTAGATGCATGTGTAATTGATTTGCCCATACCGGAAATGACATGGACGCCATTACCAGCCTTTATTGGAAGTGTTTTTTCAGATATGATTGTTGAAGTATTAAATAAAAAAGAGATTCCTCACTATGTTAAAAATAATTGGAGCAGTTCTGCATTAAATACAAGTGGATCAGGATTAATTGATAATATGATTAGAATTTTTGTTCCTAAATCATACGAACAACAGGCAATTACCATAGTTAATTCTATAACTGGAGAAAAATGGTGAAACAAATGAGAACAATAAAAGGAACTCATGATATCTTACCAGAAAATTCTAGGAATTGGCAAAATCTTGAAAAAATAATCCATGCTAGTGCCTCACTTTCTGGATATAGCGAAATTAGAACACCTATAATTGAAGAGGCTGGATTATTTAATAGAGGTATTGGTGAAAATACAGATATTGTTTCTAAAGAAATGTATTCTTGGACTGATAGAGATAATAAAACTATTGCTTTAAGACCAGAAATGACTGCTTCAGTAGTTAGATCATATATTCAACATAATCTACATAATAAATCTGTCCTCCAGAGGTTATATTATATCGGGCCCTCATTTCGCAGAGAAAGGCCCCAAAAGGGCAGACAAAGACAATTTCACCAATTTGGTGTTGAGGCAATCGGTAGTGCGAACCCAGAACAGGATGCTGAAGTAATAGCATTAGGTTGGGAAATACTTAAAAAAGCAGGTATAAACAACTTAGAGCTTAAACTTTCGAGTATTGGCTCAAAAGAGTGCAGAAATAAATACAAAAATGCGCTAATAAATTTCTTAAAGCCACATGTTTCAAAATTATCAGAAACAAGCAAACGTAGATTAGGAAACAATCCCCTGAGAATACTTGATACAAAAAATAAAAATGAAATACAGATAATTAAATCTGCTCCTAAAATTGAAGATTATTATACAAAGGAAGATCAAGACCATTTTGACCAAGTCAAAATATTTCTAAAATCTATGAATATTCCTTTTACTGTAGACCCTTTATTAGTAAGAGGATTAGACTATTACACTCAAACTACTTTTGAAATCATATCTAATGATTTAGGAGCGCAAGATGCCCTACTCGGTGGAGGAAGATATGATGGACTTATTAAATCTTTAGGCGGAAAGGATACTCCAGCTATTGGTTTTGCAGCAGGCATGGAAAGAATATTAATGGCACTAGATGACATTGCGATAAATAAAAAGACTACTCCAACTATTTATATAGTATGTATAGATAAAGAAGCCTTGGGATCATTACAAAAGCTGTCAACAAATCTAAGAAAAATAGGATATAAGGTTTTATTTGAAACATTGAGAAGAAGTATGAGAGCCCAAATGAGAGATGCTAATAAATATAATGCTGATTTTGCAATAATAGTTGGACAGCAAGAGCTGGTTAATAAAACAATTCAATTGAAAAACTTAAGCGTTGGCAATCAAGAAACAATTGAACTAAAAAACGTATTTAATTATTTCAAAAGTTTGACATTTTAATTTTTTCTATTACATTTTATACGCGCAAAGAAAAAACAACATATTAACTAAAAGATAAAAATAAATAAATGAAACAAAAATCCTTAATCGTTGTAGAGTCACCATCAAAAGCAAGAACAATTGAACAATACCTAGAAAGTAAATTCGAAGTTGTTGCATGCGTTGGCCACGTCAAAGACCTTCCGTCTAATAAACTTGGAATAGATATTGAAAATAATTTTGAAATGACACTTGATATTCTTCCAAATAGAAAAGACTTTATTAAAGAACTGAGAAAAAAAAGTGATTCAGCAGATAGGGTATATATCGCAAGTGACCCGGACCGTGAAGGTGAAGCAATTGCAGCTCATCTCGCAAGTGAAGTACCTAAAGAGAAACTAGAAAGAGTAGAATTTACAGAAATCACAAAAGCTGGAATTAAAGACGGTATGAACAATAGTCGTAAACTTGATGACAATTTGATAAGCTCACAAAAAACAAGAAGAATTATTGATCGTCTTGTCGGATACAAAGTTTCACCAGTACTATGGGCAACCTTACAAAAAAATATGAATTTTGTTAATACCACTCTATCTGCTGGGAGAGTACAGTCAGCCTGCGTAAAAATTTTGATTGAAAGAGATAGAAAGAGACAAAAATATTCTAGAACTGAATATTTTGGAATAAAAGTAAATCTACAAAAGCATGGATCTAAAAAGTCATTTGATGCATTACTAAATAAGGTTAATGGAAAATCAATCGTCTCTAGTAGTGATTTTGACTCAGATACGGGTAGATTAAAAAATCCTGATTCATTATTACTAAATAAAAAAGAAGTTGAAAAATTATTGTCTGAAATTGAAAAGGGAGATTGGGTTGTAAATGATATTAAAGAAAAACCAAGAACTTCTAACCCTAAACCTCCGTTCACAACAAGTACATTGCAGCAAGAAGCAGCTAGAAAATTACGCTTCTCTGCAAAAAACACTATGAGAGTAGCACAACAGCTATATGAAAATGGATTCATTACATATATGAGGACAGATTCTACTCATCTTTCTGAAGAAGCTTTGAAAGGATCAAGAAATATTATCTCCAAGCTATATGGAGACGATTTTCTTCCTAAAACTGCAAACCAATATACAACTAATGTTAAAAATGCACAGGAAGCACATGAAGCAATCAGGCCTGCACATAAAGTATTTTTAAGCATTGAAAAAGTTTCATCACAATTAGGTAATGATGCTGGCAAGCTATATGAATTAATTTGGCAAAGGACAATAGCGAGTCAAATGCTACCTGCTAAATTAAAACAAACGTCAGTAATAATAAGTAATCTTGAAACTGAGTTTAGAGCCAGTGGTCAGATCATTGTTTTCCCAGGTTATATGAAAATTTATGTTGAAGGAAGAGATAATCCCGATGCAGAACTTGCTAATAAAGAAAAAATTCTTCCTGAATTATCAGTTAATGAAAAACTCAACTGTTCTAAACTGGAGACACAAGCTCATAAAACGAAACCTCCTGCTAGGTTTACAGAAGCCTCTCTTGTAAAAGAAATGGAGTCTAATGGCATAGGAAGACCCTCGACCTTTGCATCTATACTTGATACAATAGTCCGGAGAGGTTATGTAGAAAAAACAAAAAGTAATCTTTCCCCAACATATTTGGGATTAGCAATAACGCAACTATTAGAAAACCACTTTTCAACGTTAGTAGATAGAGATTTTACAGCAAAAATGGAGAATGAATTAGACGCGATATCAAGAGGGGAATTAGATTCACTTCCATTCATGAAAAATTTCTATTTTGGGAATAAGGAGCACTTAGGACTAGAAAAAATGCTAGATGAAAAAATAGATATAGGGAAAGCATGCACTATATCTCTTCCCGATGGTAAAGATAATGATTTGGAAGGTCGAATTGGGAGATTTGGCCCTTATCTACGCAAAAAAGATGACACACGATCAATCCCTCAAAACATCTACCTCGGTGACCTAACCAATGAAATAATTAATTCACTCTTCAAGGATCAAAGAGAAGATGAATCATTAGGTAAAGACCCAGATACAAAAGAAAATATACTATTAAAAAAAGGACCATATGGCTACTACATACAGCTTGGCGAGACTACAAAACGTAAAGCTATTCCTAAGGGCACAGACATCGATACCGTTGATTTAGATCTAGCTGTAAACTTACTTTCATTGCCCAGAACTATTGGCATACATCCAGAAAAAAATATTTCAATTACTGCTGACTATGGTAGATATGGACCATATTTAAAAATGGACAAATCGAATGCCAGACTTATTGGTAATATAACACCATTAAATGTAACTCTCGATGAAGCAGTCGAGATTTTAAACAAATCCAAAAAGGGTTCTAGCGAATTAAAAAATTTAGGAAAACATCCAGATACTGGTGAAAACCTATTACTAAAAGAAGGTAGATATGGACCGTACATTTCCGATGGAAAAGTCAACGCAGCATTAAAATCTGATAATAATCCAGAAAGCATAACTTTAGAAGAAGCTATCACCCTCATTAATCTAAAGAGAGCAGCTCCAAAAAGAACCCGTAGAAAAAAACGAAAAAAGAAATGAATAAAACTATAGAAAAAATTGTCTCACTTTGCAAACAAAGAGGTTTCGTTTACCAGAGTTCAGAAATATATGGAGGATTTGGAGCAGTATATGATTATGGCCCATTAGGAGTAGAACTAAAAAATAACATTGCTAATTACTGGTGGAAAGAGATGACCCAAATCCACGAGAATATTGTTGGATTAGATAGCGGAATTTTAATGCATCCAAAAATTTGGGAAGCCTCTGGGCATATAGGTGAGTTTCATGACCCACTTGTTGATTGTAAACAATGTAAATCAAGATATCGAGCAGATGAATTATCTGATAATATTAATTCTGAAAAATGGGATAAAATAAAATGTCCTAAGTGTGGTGTCACCGGGATGATGACCTCACCTAGGCAGTTTAATTTAATGTTTAAAACTCAAGTTGGACCTGTAGAAGAATCTGGGGAGACTGCTTATTTAAGGCCAGAGACTGCTCAGGGTATTTATGTTAACTATCAATTAGTTCAAGGTTCAACCAGAATGAAAATCCCTTTTGGTATAGCACAAATAGGAAAAGCATTTCGAAATGAAATTATCGCAAGAAATTTTATTTTTAGAACTCGTGAATTTGAACAAATGGAAATGCAATATTTTGTTAAACCAGGCAATGATGATAAAGAGATGATAGATTGGAAAGAAAAACGAAAAAAATTTTATATTGAAACCTTAGGCATAGATAAAAAACATATCAGATTTCATGAACACGGTGAAGACGAACTCGCACATTACGCCAAAGAAGCTTGGGATATAGAATATGATTTCCCATTTGGATGGTCTGAAGTTGAAGGGATTCATAATAGAACAGACTTTGACCTGTCCAGGCATGAGCAATTTTCAGGAAAAAATTTAAAATATTTTGACCAAATATCGAATGAAAGATATTTACCATATATCATAGAAACGTCTGCTGGCCTCAATAGAATGATGCTAGCAGTTTTAGCCGATGCGTATTGGGAAGATACTGATAATAACCGAACTGTTTTGAGGCTACATCCAAAAATTGCTCCATTTAAAGCAGTAATATGCCCACTAATAAAAAAAGATGGCCTACCAGATAAAGCAAGGTCAATAATGGAAGTACTAAAACCACATTTTAACGTCCTTTATGATCAACAAGGTTCTATCGGTAAACGCTATTATAGACAAGATGAAGCCGGAACGCCATACGGGATTACAGTAGATCATCAATCTTTGGAAGATAATACCGTTACTCTACGCCATAGAGATACACAAAAACAAGATCGTATTGATATAAATAATATCTTGGGAATAATTCAAAAAAGTCTAATCTAATACCCTATCTTAGTTTTATGAAAAAATCTATACCTTTCCTAATTATACTTATTAACTATCTGTTCCCTGCATCTCCAGACCCTATTTTTGCTGATAATGGAATGGTGGTTTCAAATAATATCCATGCCTCAGAAGCGGGAATTAATATTCTTAAGAAAGGTGGAAATGCTGTTGATGCAGCAGTTGCAGTCGGCTTTACATTAGCCGTCACTTGTCCCGAAAATGGAAATCTAGGTGGAGGCGGTTTCATAATTGGTGCTACAGCTAATGGAAAAATATTTACACAAGATCATAGAGAAAAAGCACCTTCAAAATCAAACCATAATATGTTTTTAGATAAAAATGGTTCTGTAATACCATATATGTCTCTTGCCTCAAGAGCGGCAAGCGGTGTACCAGGAACAGTTCACGGTCTATTAACTGCATGGTCTGATCATGGATCAGGTAATATTCGTATACAGCAATTATTATCATCAGCAATAAAACTAGCAGAAAAAGGTTTCCCATTATCTAAATATCAGGCTGATCTTTTTAATATTTATAAAGAATCTTTTTTATCAAACAATGCTACATCAAAAATTTTTATACGAAAAGATAACAGACCATGGAAAAAAGGAGATCGTTTTTTTCAAAAAGATTTAGCAAAAACATTAAAACGAATAGCAAAATTTGGATTAGATGGGTTTTATAAAGGCGTTACAGCAGAATTAATTATAAAAGAAATGAATAAGAGTAATGGTTTAATCTCAAAATATGATCTTGAACAATATCGATCAGTCTATAGAGAACCAGTAATTGGCTCATTTAGAGATATCGAAATCATCTCAATGGGTCCTCCTAGCTCAGGTGGACTTTTACTTATACATATGCTTAACGCACTTGAAAATTTCAATATAGATACTCTCGGCTGGAATTCAACAGACTATGTTCATCTCTTAACAGAAATAGCTAAACGTGCTTATGCTGATAGAGCACAGCATCTTGGAGATCCAGATTATTGGGATAACCCTCGAAATATGTTTTTATCAAAAGATTATGCAAAAAAAAGGATATCAAATATTTCCATGGATAGCTATACCCCAAGCAAAGAAGTATACTCAGGGATTTATAATGATAATGAAGGTACAGAAACGACCCATTATTCTGTTGTAGATAAGCAGGGAAATGCCGTTGCTATTACTACTACTTTAAACACAAATTTCGGAAATAAACATGTCGTAGAAGGCGCTGGATTTTTATTGAATAATGAAATGGACGATTTTTCCAGTAAGCCAGGAACAGCTAACGCTTGGGGCTTGATTGGAGGCAAGGCAAATGCAATTGAACCAAACAAAAGACCTCTTAGTTCAATGACGCCAACAATTCTAATGTACAATGGACAACCAATTATGACAATCGGATCTCCTGGTGGATCTAAAATCATTACAACCGTTTTGCAATCTATATTAAATGTATTAGTCCATGATATGGACATAAAAGAAGCAGTTTGTGCACCTAGGTTCCATCATCAATGGATACCAGATAACACTATCTACATTGAATCAAATGGACTATCTAAAGACATTATAACAAATCTAGAATCTCGCGGGCATATAATTAAAACTTATGGTGGAGGATATATGGGAGTAGCAAACGGTATAATTATATCTGACGATGGACTTTATGGTGGCGGTGATTGTAGAAATGAGACATCTGCAATTGGCTATTGATTATAAATTTTTTCCCACTCTCTAATTCGATCATTTACCCAATCAATATTTGGAAAATCTACAGTCCTCATCTCCGATTTGTTGGCTCTTATCCAATACCATGTCCCTACTGGACTGTCATTTTTATAATTACCAGTTAATGCAACCAACCCCTCTTTATAGTTCCAAGTCCATTCCCCTTGTTTCTTCCCTATTTTGTAGATTCCTGTAACAGCCTCTTGGCCATTACTATAATACTCTTTGAATTCTCCATGAAATACGCCTTTTATATAATTGTGTTTATAAATCACCAAACCAGATTTACCCCAATCTATTTGTAAACCTTCTCTAACTCCATCTTTCCACCTGTATTCGTAATCAGGTTGCCCATTTTCTAACCAAAACTTTTCTATACCACTTTTGTCATTATTGCGATATAGTACCTCAGATTTATTTTTACCATTTTTATACTTTTCAATGTATTTACCATTTAGTTTATTATTTGAATAAGGATAAGATTTATATAAAACTCCATTATCATACCATTCAATCCATCTTCCTCCCTTTGCACTTTCTAAATATTTTCCCCTTTTTTTTAATTGTCCATTTGCAAACCACCACTGCCATAAACTATCCTCAATAGACTGAGTATAATAACCAACTTTATGCTTATTACCATTTGTATGCCACCATACCCATTTCCCCTCTTTTAGTCCTCTAAGATAATTACCCTGTAGTTCTCTATTTCCATTAGGATAATTATTATATACTCTACCAGAATATGGTACAGAAGCATCTTTTAAATATTTTATTAAAATACCATCAGAATTAACGGCATCAACCAAATCTGAAACTAATATTTGAGCATTAACCAATGTTGAAAAGACAACAGCTATAACGATGCGCATTTTTACCCCAAAATATTTTCAATTAGATTTATATAAATAGATGCACCAACAAGCAACGCGCGCTCATTAATATTAAAATGTGAACAGTGATGGGGTGTGGATAAAATATTTTTCTTATCTGGTGCAGAACCAACAAAGAAGAAACAACCAGGTATATTTTGCAAATAATATGAAAAATCTTCGCCTCCCATAGATAAATAAGGAAAACCAGCGCCTTTACCTACTACATCTGACGCAGCGTTTAAAATATTTTCTGTAGGTATTTCATGGTTGATTGTAGGCGGATATCCTTCTTTATAATTAAGTATTATTTCAGCGTTGAATGCTTCTGCAACTCCTTTAATAATATCTTCCATTCTCGTTTTAATCATATTACGATTTTGATCAGTGTAAGCTCTTGTTGTACCGGATAGCTCAACCGTATCAGCAATAATATTAAAATTTTGCCCTCCATTAATTTTCCCGATTGAAACAACCGTATTTTCTAATGGGTTTGTATTTCTACTGACAATTGTTTGTAGCATACTTATCAAATGACTCGCAACTACTACGGCATCAATAGTCCCTTGGGGAGTCGCTCCATGTCCACCCTTACCTCTTATAATTATATCAAATATATCTGCTGAAGCCATTATTGGTCCATCTTTAACACCTACTTCACCTAAAGGCTGGTAATTCCATAGATGCAATCCATATATTTCATCTACACCATCTAGGCAACCATCTTCAATCATATACCTAGCACCACCGCCACCTTCTTCTGCAGGCTGAAAAATAAATCTTACCTTACCTTTTGTTATTAATCTATTTTGTGATAAAACTTTGGCAGCACCTAATAATATTGCCATATGACCATCGTGCCCACATGCATGCATAACACCATTATTTTTTGATTTATAATCTAAATCACTAACCTCTTGAATAGGTAATGCATCCATATCTGCCCTTAATGCAATTGTAGGACCATCTCCAAAATTCAATTCTCCAACTATACCCGTTTTTCCGATATTTTTCTTATACTTTATTCCGAAACTATTTAGATGTTTTTCAATTGTTTGTGCAGTGCGATATTCTTGAAAACTAAGTTCTGGATTCTGATGAAAGTCCCTCCTATAATAATAAATATCTTCACGGATATTTTTAATTTCCTCTCTAATATTAATCTTCATATTCTAATCTATATTATTTACTGTTTTTAGTAAAATACGTTTAAAATCTCCTCCTATTTTTTCTGCATTAATCAATACTTCTTCATGGGTTAATATATCATTATTGAGTCCTGCTGCAAAATTTGTTAAGGCAGAAATAACAAGTATATTCATATTAATTTTTTTCGCATATTCAACTTCTGGAACTGTACTCATACCAACAGCATCACCCCCTAATTTAGATAAAAATTTTACTTCAGCTGGAGTTTCATATGCTGGCCCCATAGTCCAACAATATTTTCCTTTTAATAATTTTATATTATCTTTTTTTGCAACCATCTTAGCTTTAGTAACCATTTCCGAATTATAATATTCCTCTCCTTCTTTCAATGAAGGCATTGAATAACTTGATCTAAATGTGCAATCATAGTGACCATTAATAATCATTAATGATCCTGGTAAATTTTTTATATTTAAACTACCAGATGAATTTGTAATAATAATATTCTTTACTCCTAAATCATTAAATACTTTTACCGGAAGCGTAATCGTATCTAAATCAAAACCTTCATAAAAATGAAATCTTCCTCTCGCAAGTAAAAGCTGAGTGTCATTATAAAAGCCAGAAACAAAATCACTGTTATGTCCGCTAACGGTAGAAATAGGGAAAGATTTTATATTATTATAAGGCACTGAAATTTTATCTTTCAATTCATTTGCTAAATGCCCTAAACCAGAACCAAGTATAATACCAGTATTTCCATTAAATTTTAATTCTCTTTTAAGATTTTTGATTAACATGACCATCAATCGCTTATTGACTTTTCTGTAGTAGCTAATTGCCCACATCCTGCATCAATACCTGTCCCTTTACTCCATCGAATTGTTACAGGAAAAGGGGCCTGGTTTAATTTTTTCATAAATTCTTTTATATGGGTATTATCTGGTCTTTGAAAAATTCCATCCGTGACATTATATGGGATAATATTCAATTTGCATTTTTTTACTCCTACTAAAATTTCTATTAATCTAGATGCATCTTCTATTGTATCATTGCTTCCTTCAATTAATACGTACTCGAATGTCAACCATGTGTTCGAGTTTGTAGTATATTTTTTAGAAACTTCTAATAAACTATTTAGTGAATTATTTTTGGTCACTGGCATAATTGCTAGTCTTTGTTCATTCGTAGTGCCATTAAGGCTAATAGCCAATTTATATTTTTGCCCTTCATTTGAAAATTGATCAATCTTTTTAACTATTCCTGCAGTAGATATAGTGATCCGTTTATAACCAAGGTTAATACCATTTGGATCATGCAATAAATCAGCTGCTTTAATGACATTATTATAATTAAGAAAAGGCTCTCCCATTCCCATAAAAACAACATTCGTAATAGGCTTTTCTAAACTTTTACTTACTAATAAAAACTGATCAACAATTTCCCCTGGATTCAAATTAGCGATAAAACCCATTTTTGCTGTAGCACAAAATTTACAATCTAAAGCACATCCTACCTGCGTTGATAAACATAATGTAACTCTTTTACCTTCGATCATTAATACAGACTCAACCAATGACCCTTTTTGAGTTTTAAATAAAAACTTATTGGTTAATGTTGATTCAGATTGCGTTGAACGAACAAAGTTTAAAGAGTGTATTTTATATTCTTTTTCTAATTGATGTAAAAAAATCTTGGGCAAATTTTTTATAGAATTGAAAGTATTTATTTTATTTTTATAGATCCAATTAAATAATTGTTTTGCTCTAAATTTTTTAACCTCATATGACTCACAAATCTCAATAAGATTTTCTAATGTTTTACCGACTAAAGATATTTTTTCAATTTTCATTCGTTTATTTATAATTAATATAATAATTCGTATTTCACTTTCCGAAATTAACTTATCAAAGTAAGTTTCTGGCCGCAAATATTTATTATAAAGAAAAAGAGATATAAATGCCTAAAACTAATAATGATACTGAAAAACTTGAACAACTAGTTGAAGCAAAGAAACACTTCTTCCATGAAATAGGAAAAATTGTAATTGGGCAAAAAGATATTTTAGATCAAATGCTTATAGCTCTTTTGACTAGAGGACATACATTATTAGTTGGCGTTCCAGGATTAGCAAAAACACTTTTAATTAAATCAATGGCTGAAATCTGTGATTTAAACTTTAAAAGAATTCAATTTACACCAGACCTTATGCCAAGTGATATTACTGGTACAGAATTAATTGATATTGATCCAGAAACAGAAAAAAGAACATTCAGATTTTATAAAGGACCTATCTTTGCAAATATTGTACTCGCTGATGAAATAAACAGAACACCACCAAAAACACAAGCAGCATTATTAGAAGCAATGCAGGAACATAGAGTAACATCTGGGGGCCATACATATACAATAGATGAGCCCTTTTTTGTTTTAGCTACTCAAAACCCAATAGAACAAGAAGGAACATACCCTCTCCCTGAAGCACAATTAGATAGATTTATGTTTCATTTAAATATTAATTATCCAACAATTGATGAAGAAATATCAATTGTCAATGAAACAACAATTGGAAAAAAGTATGATGTTCAAAAAGTATTTTCAAAAGAATCTATCATTAAATTCCAAAACCTTACACTACGAGTACCTATATCAGATAACGTTATAAATTATGCGGTTAAATTATCTGCCTCAACCAGGCCAAATGAAAAAACCAGCAATGAATATATAAAAAAATGGATTGAATGGGGTGCTGGCCCAAGAGCTTCTCAATATCTTGTACTTGGCGCAAAAGCTAAAGCATTATTAGATGGTAGGCCAACACCTGCGATTGAGGATATACAATCACTCGCTCCTGATATATTACGACATAGAATTCTCCCTAGTTTTAATGCAGAATCTGAAGGCATAAAAACAGATGATATTATAAATCACCTTATAGAAAATATAGAGGTATAATATTTCACAAATAGCAGATAAAAAGAAATATCTGCGACCAGAAATGGTAGCGATGCTTGACTCATTGTCTATGAGAGCAAAAATGGTCGTAGAAGGATATATCATAGGCCAACATCGCAGTCCTTATCATGGGTTCAGTGTTGAATTCGCAGAGCATAGAAGCTATGAACCCGGTGATGAAGTCAGACATATTGATTGGAAACTCTATGGAAAAACAAATAGACTTTATATAAAAAGATACGAAGAAGAAACAAACTTACGAGCGCATTTAATATTGGATACCAGTAAGTCAATGAATTATACTAGTGGGAAAGTATCAAAATTACAATATGGAAGCTATCTACTAGCCGCGCTTTCATATTTAATGATTCGTCAGCAAGATGCTGCTGGAGTTGTTTTATTTGATGAATCAATAAGGTCATTTATTCCACCAAAATCAAATCCTAGTCATTTAAATACTTTGCTAAATGTATTAGATGTGAATACGCCTGGTACAGATACAAAGATAGAGCCGGTATTACATGAGATGGCTGAGAGAATTAAAAAAAGAGGATTAGTTATAATTATATCAGATCTTTTTGATGAACCTAATAATATCATAAATGGCCTAAAACATTTTCGCCATAGTAAACAAGAAGTAATCCTTTTCCATATACTTGACCGCAATGAATTAGAATTTGATTTTAACAGTAGAACAAAATTTGTCGATATGGAATCTGGCGAAGAACTAACAACTGACCCCTGGCATGTAAAAAATGATTATAAAAATCTTATAGAAAATTTGCAGGATTATTATAAAAATCAGTGCAGATTAAATCTAATTGATTATGTCCCATTATTCACAGATGATAGTCTGGATAAAGGCTTAAATGAATATTTTAACAAAAGACAAAAATTAGGTTAATAATATCAGTCTATTTTTGTTCTGCAATATCTCTTTTATAACGAATCAACTCTAATTGACGCTGATATTCAGCTGCATTCTCAAAATCAATACTCTTTACATCTTTAATTTTTTTTTCTGCTTTTCTATACCAACGTGCAGCTAAATCTAAATCTTTATTAAAACCATCTGTCCCATTAAAATATTTATCTCCAAGTCCTTCATATGCGCTAGCCATTCCAAGTGCTGCTTCAAAATCATCTTCATTTAAATAATATGCTTCATCAAATGACTTTTCTGCTTCTTCATAATTTTTCATCTGATTATGAATCACACCTAGATTAAAATATAAATCTGCTTTGATAATATTATCATTTTCATTTTGGATTGCATCTTGGAACACCTGGATAGACTTTTCTTTTTGACCAATATCATAGTACATAGATGCCAATTCTCTCAGAGCATTGCTATTAGATGGCTCAATCTGGACAGCTTTCTGATAATAGGGGATAACATCTTCACTAGTCAATCCACATCGTAACATTATCTGTCCTGCAGTAAAATTAGCACTAAAATTATCAGGGTTTTTATCGACAGCTTTTTTAATAAATTTTATAGCATTTTCTTTATCATCTAGGTCAAGATAGCACTTTGATAACGTAGTATATGTTTGAGCATCTTTAGGGTTAATTATAGATGCATTTGTGAAATTTTCTATGGCTTGATTTAAATACTCTTTTTTATTACCAGGGTCTTCTTGAATTTTTTTAAATTTTTCAACGCCTGTGTTAAACTGCTCTGCCCAATAATATTGAATGTAATTATTTACCTGCTCAGAGACAGGAAGAAAAACAGCTCTTATTTCAACTTTCTTATTTGCATCTAAAGACATCGCTTTTTGTAACATCTCACTCATTTCCTCCCAATCACCATTCCTTGCATGAACCTCAATCGCATAAACTATTGGAATTTCAGGATTATCAGGTTCAACTGCCATCGCTTTTGGGAGCCATTCCTCTGCTTTAGACCAGTCTGACTGCTGTATAGCTAACTTAGCAGTTGTGTATTCCTGACTAGAGCAAGCAATAATAACTAAAGCTGAAATAGTAGCTAGTAAGTAGTTTAATTTTAATCTTAAAAATTGGATCATTATAACCTCTTTCTTAAAAATATTAATTTAGAACTTAATCGGAATAATTCAATGTGAACAAGCAATCTATATAAGCTAATTAATAGAATCGATTCTTTCCTCTAATTCATCAGGCTCAATACTCAATAACCGCGTTACACCAAAATCTTCAATACAAAAAGATGCCAGAGCCGTGCCTCTTTTCATTGAATCATAAACTGATAATCCATCTGCTAAACCGGATACAAAACCTCCCCCAAAAACATCTCCAGCTCCAGTCGGGTCAATTGCTTTTAAAACAGGGAATACACCAATAGAAATATCTTCATTACTAGAAAAATATCTAGCCCCTTTACTACCAAATTTAACAATTATTTTTTCTGGCCCCATCGAAAGAGCTTTATTTACAGCAACTTCTACATTAGCAGATTCAGTTAGTTCAAAAATTTCACTTTCATTAATTAATAAAATATTTGTTTTATTTAAAAGCATCCTTAACTCATTAGGAGTCGTATCAATCCAGAGATTCATGGTATCTATAATTACTACAGGATTATTCGTACATTGCTCGAGAACGCTCATCTGCATAGCAGGATGTATATTTGCCAAAAATAACCAAGAAACATTAGAATCGCTTTGTTTAATCAATGGTTGAAATTTTTCAAAGACGCCCAATTCTGTAAATAACGTATCCCGACCATCTCCATCATCATGGTATTTACCACCCCATCTAAATGTTGCTCCCGACTGCTCCTCTATATTATTTATATTTAAAGAATATTTGGAAAAAACGTCATAACCTTCTGATGGAAAGTCATCTCCAACTATCCCTAAAGGAACAGCTGCACCATTAATCCCAGCTGCGATTGTAGCATAAGTAGCTGAACCACCTAAGAGGCTTTCTTTTTTACCATATTGGGTCTCAATCGTGTCTAAACCAATAGAACCCAGTATAAGAATTTTATTTGAACTTTTCATGTAGAGTTTTATTCCTTAAAGTGTATAATATTTTATATAGTCTTAATAATAACTAAAATCTAATACTAAATTTGTCTTGGAGAACTGTGAAATTCTAAAATAGATTACTTTGTTATGTCAAATAAAACATTTGCAATTATTACTGATATTCATTCAAATATTTCTGCATTAAAAAAAGCAGTGAATATTATTAATGATAAAAAGGATATCGATCAAATCATATGCCTAGGCGATTGTTTCTCACTAGGTCCAGAACCTGAAAAAACACTGAAAACTCTAAGCTCTATTGATAACTGTATCTTTATTAGAGGTAATCATGATAGATATATCATTGAAAAACTTTGGGAAGAAGAACTCCCGACGCTTGAAGGTATGGACCCTTATGATCCAATTTGTAAGGCAATTGTGGATAATGAAAAATGGACAGCCGAAAAACTTGGTAAAGCTGGAACTGATTTTATCAGAAAAATGGTTATCTCGCATAGAGATGTCGTTGGCTCAACATTAGTAGAATTTACACATGCTTGGTATCAACGCGATGATCACCCCCCTTCAATGCAAGAAGCATTAAACTGGAAAGCTCACATAAAAGATTCTCATGATAATATTTCTAATTTTATATTCGTGCATGGACATGTACATGTGCCTAGAGAAGAAAAAGAAGGTAATTTAACTATTTATTGTCAAGGAGCAACTGGCCTTCCTTTTGATAAAGATACTCGTGGTTCAGTTGCATTCTTAACAATTGGAGATACCGTTAATTGGGAAGTAATTCGCTTTGACTATGATAAAGAACTAATTATTAAACGTCTAGAAGAACGTAAAACACCCTTTTATTTAAATCTAAAAAATACAGTAAAATACGCTTCTATTGGCGATAATTAGAATTATTACATAATATTTTATAGTTATGATTTATTTCGACCATAGTGCCACAACACCAATACATCCATTAGTTGCAAAAAAAGTAAATAACATAAATCGTATACACTATGCGAATCCATCAAGTATTTACTCAGAAGGAAGAAAAGCAAAATCATTAATTGAAAAAGCCAGAACTCAGGTAGCGAATGCGATTGGCGCTAAAAACACACAAATTTTTTTTACCAGTGGTGGAACAGAAGCGAATAACCAAGTTCTCTGGAATAAATTAAATGAAGAAAAAAAACATATTATTGTATCATCTATTGAACATCCAGCTATAATAAAAGTTTTAAAAAATATTGAGCGCTATGGTATAACCGCATCCTTTATCCCTGTTAATAAAAATGGACTCGTTGAAATAGAGTCCGTAATGAAATTAATTAAAAAGGATACCGGCCTTATAAGTATAATGTTAGCAAATAATGAAGTGGGTACTATCCAGCCAATCCAAGAAATCATTGAAAATACTAAATCATTAAATATTCCTTTTCATACTGATGCAGTCCAAGCCCTTGGGAAAATCCCTATAGATGTAAATTCGTTAGGAGTAGATTATTTAAGTTTGTCTGCTCACAAATTTTATGGACCTAAAGGTATCGGCGCATTATTTGTGAAAAATAAAAAGAAAATACAATCACTTATTATTGGAGGTGATCAAGAAGATGGTTTAAGAGGAGGTACAGAAAATATATCTGGCATCGTTGGAATGGGCTTAGCAGCAGAAATAGCTATACAAAATCAACAAACTTGTTCTTCCCATTTAAAAAATTTAGAAAAATATTTTTTAGATAATCTTAAATCTAATTCTCCTAATATAATATGTAACAGTATTAATAATCTTCCTGGCTTGATAAGTATAACTTTCCCTGGATTTCAATCAGATATATTAATGGCAAAGCTTGATAGAAAAAAAATCGCTGTTTCAAATGGATCTGCATGTAATACTGGCAATATAAAGCCTTCAAATGTCCTTAAAGCAATGGGTATAAAAAACGATCTTAACCTATCTACACTTCGCTTTAGTTTTGGAAAAAATAATACTAAAGATGAAGTAGATAAACTACTGAATGCATTAAAAGAAATTATATGAAAGAAACAATAATTATAGGAATGAGTGGTGGAGTCGATAGTGCAGTAGCAGCATCAATACTTATTGAAAATGGATATAATGTTGAAGCAGTATTTATGAAAAATTGGGATGAAGAGGATGAAGAATTTTGTACAGCTACACAAGACTACAAAGATGCGCTACAAGTATGTGATATCTTAGACATACCGCTTAGATCAATTGATCTTACAAATGAATATTGGGATAAAGTATTTAAAATATTTTTAGAAGAATGTAAAAAAGGAAGAACGCCAAATCCTGATGTAATATGTAATAAAGAAATAAAATTTCGTGCGTTTTTAGATTATGCATTAGAATTAGGAGCAGACAAAATTGCAACTGGACACTATGCAAATATAAATAAGCATGATAATATTTTTCAGCTAATCCGTGGTAAAGATTCCAATAAAGACCAGAGTTATTTTTTATATAGACTAGATCAATCTCAGGTATCCAAGAGCGTATTTCCTATAGGTGATTTAAACAAAAAAAATGTTAGAAAAAAAGCAGATGAACTTGGATTTTTAAATCATAATAAAAAAGATAGTACAGGTATTTGTTTCATTGGAGAAAGAAACTATAGAAATTTCTTGAAAAAGTTTATTAATCCTCAGCCAGGAGATATTGTTTCTGATAATGGAGATGTTATTGGTCAGCATGAGGGACTCATGTACTACACCTATGGACAAAGACAAGGGTTAGGTATTGGTGGCGGATGTGGTAATAAAGATGCGCCATGGTATGTTTCAGAAAAAATTATATCAGAAAATCGATTGGTCGCTGTTCAAGGTAATGAACACCCTAGTTTATATCATTCTTTCTTAACCGCTTCAAATATTAATTGGATATCTGGAATTCCACCAACTAAAAATCAAAACATTACCGCTAAAATAAGATACAGATCTAAAGATACTGCTTGCAAAATAATTACACAATCAGATAGTATAATAGTTGAATTTAACGCTCCTAAATTTGCTATTGCACCTGGCCAGTCAATTGTTTTCTATAACAATGATATATGTATTGGAGGTGGAATAATTGAATCGCGCTCAAATTCAAATAATTAACAAAAAAGTGTTAAGTTATTTTTGGAACAATAATACTTTTATTAAATTAAAGTAATAGATATGAATAGAAATACCTATACCACGTTGATTTTTTGCATAATTATAAATACGGCTTTTTCGCAATTTATTCCAGAACATACGCCAAAGCTGGTTCCAAATAATTTGCATGGACAATTAGATTATAATGCATTGTCTTTATTCGATTCTGATAGATTTGATATTCAGCAAGGGTTCTCTATTTCAATGATGAATGTTGGAAATCAATCAGTGTCAGTTGCCGGTTATTCAAATAATATCACATATTGGGCAAATAATAATCTGAGGCTAAATGCAAACATCTTATTATATCAACCAGTAATTAATGCTCTTGGTAATCAAAATAATGGTCCGAAAATTGCGCTGGATGCTGGCCTAATATACCAACCAACAAAAAACACCTTTCTTCAAATTAATTTTAAGAACCTTCCAAACTATGGATCAAGTAATAATCTCTACGGAAGAAGAATGCCTAATAACAATGGATTGGGGGTTTATTAAACGTTTTGCCAAGAAAAAAAGGGGAAAAAAATTCAGATAATCTTGGGATAGCTCTAAATACAGCTATTACTTTCTCAGGTATAATATTACTCGGCTTTATCTACTCTTTTTCAAAAAATCAGCTTCATGATGGTATAGAAATAAAACCGATTATTTCTAAAACCACATCACAGCCGATACTTGCAAAAGATATTTACATTCAAAACCCTATTGAAAATATTAAAGTTGAAGTATTAAATGGTTGTGGTGTTTATGCCTTAGCATCACAAACAACAGAGTTTCTACGTACAAAACAAATAGATGTTATAAACTCTGATAATGCAGATAATCACAATTATAAAAAAACTTTAATCATACAACGGAATGAAAAATTCAAAAGTTTAAAGAAAATTGTAGAAACCTTTGGAGTTTATCTCACAGATAGCACTCATGTTCAAACATTACCTGATGAATCACTCGGCGTAGATGTCACTATTATTTTAGGAGAGGACTACACCTCCTTTGCAGAATTAAATAATTATATTTCTGCTAACTATTAATTTGACTCAAAAACCTAAAAATACTAATTCTACAACTATTCTTGTTGATAACATCGTAGAGTGCGCGCTAGATAAAAAAGCTGAAAAACTAATAGTTTTAGATGTAAAAAATCTTACCTCATTCACCGATCATTTTGTTATTTGTTCAGCAAATACAGAACCACAGATAAAAGCAATATGTGACAATATCCGCAAAGGGACACCTCATAAACCTTGGCATATTGAAGGATATGAAAAATTATCCTGGGTACTTTTAGATTATATTGATACTGTGGTACATATATTCAAAACAGAAGAAAGAGATTATTATAATATAGAAAACCTCTGGTCCGATGCTCCTAAAAAGGAATACACTTATTAACTCATTTAAGAAATATATTTATCAAGAAATAGTTAAATCTTTAAACGATCTAGATATAAAAAGGCCAGAAAGTGAATTTAGCCTTTCCTCTCCAAAACATGATAGTTTTGGAGATCTTTCATCCAATATTTCTATGATTTTAGCTAAATCACTAAAAGAGAATCCAATTGATATCGCCAATAGAATAAAAAATAATTTAATAGAAAAAAAAATAGACAATATTGAAGATATCACTGTTACACCCCCTGGTTTTATTAACTTTGTAATCAAAGCTACATTCTATCAAAATCAAATAAAATCAATTATAAAATATGGTAACTCTTTTGGAAAAGACAGAATTGGAAAAGGAAAATCAGCTAATGTTGAATTCGTAAGTGCAAATCCAACTGGACCTCTTACTGTTGGGCATGGAAGAAATGCTGTGATTGGAGATACAGTATCAAATATTTTAGAATGGCATGACTATAAAGTAACAAGAGAATATTATTATAATGATGCCGGAAAACAAATGAGAGTACTTGCAAAGTCTGTTGAGTCTAGATACTTTGATTTAATTAATAAGCCCTCGGAATTCCCTGAAGATGGTTATCAAGGTGAATATATTATTGATATCGCTAAAGAAATAATTCAGTCGTTTGGAAAAAATCTTCATAAAAATGATTCCGTATTTCTCTCTGAGGCTGAAAGAGTGATTTTTAAACAAATAGAAGACAGTCTCAAGAAACTAAACATTAAATTTGATACATTTACTAATGAAAAATCCTTTTATGATTCAGGAGCTATAGAAAAATTATTATCGGAACTAAAAGATAAAGATTTGATATATGAAAAAGAAGGAGCAACATGGTATAGAGCCACATCAATAGGCGGGAAACAAGATAAAGTGTATATAAAAAGTACTGGTGAGCCGACTTATAGATTACCAGATACAGCTTACCATAAAGATAAAATTATCAGATCATATGATCTAATTGTTGATGTTTTTGGAGCTGACCACACAGATACATACCCGGATGTTTTATCTGCTTTAAATGCACTAGGACTAAAAACAGATCACATCAAAATATTGATCTACCAATTTGTAACTCTAATTCGAGATGGCGAAAAAGTAAAAATGTCCACAAGAAAAGCAGATTTTGTGACGCTTGATGATCTACTAAACGAATTAGGAATAGATATTGTTCGTTATTTTTTTATTATGCGGAGTATGAACTCACATCTTGATTTTGATCTTGACTTAGCAAAAGACCAGTCAGATAAGAATCCTATATTTTATTTACAATACGCGCATGCTCGAATATGTAATATAATTAAACACGGTGAAGGTCAAGGCTTCAAGTTTTCGGATAATTTTGATCCTAGTATACTAAACGATGAGAATGAATTAAAATTGATAAAGCTTATGTCAAATTTTCCTATTATCATGCACACAGCATTGGAAACTCTAGAGCCACAAAATATTGCTAATTACCTACAAAGCCTTGCTACATATTTCCATAAGTTCTACGGAACCTGCAAAGTGATTACAAAAAATAAAGAACTGACTCAAGCACGATTAGGATTGATCTTTAGCACAAAAATTATACTTTCTACTGGGCTTTCTATATTAGGTATAAGCGCACCAGAAAAAATGTAAAACAACCCTATTTTAATAATAACATTTTCATTCTTTTTATCTCTTTACCTGCAGAAATCTGCAAGAAATACATTCCTGAACTTACCAGTACATCTATATTACTATTCCCTTTCCATACAAAACTATTTTCCCCAGGACTTTGTTTTTTATAAAATTCTGAAAAAACCTCTCTACCCATAATATCATATATTTTTATTGAAACATCTTCCGGTTTAGGAAGATCATATCGAATAATGGTCTCAGCATTAAATGGATTCGGATAATTCTGATATACATCAAATCTACTTGGTAATATTTTTATATTAAGCTCCCCAGCACCACTGCTGATCTCAGCCGCATTTTTATCAATAAACTTATATTTT